>JANXTQ010000041.1 GCA_025352305.1 Actinomycetes bacterium | reverse complement strand
GTTCGACTGCTGGGCCCGAACTGTCCCGGCATCATCAGTCCCGGAAAGTGCAACATTGGAATCACGTCCGGTGACATTGCCTTGGCGGGCGGACCGGTCGGCATCGTGTCGCGTTCGGGAACTTTGACGTATCAGGCACTGCACGAACTGAGCCAACAGGGCATTGGTCAAACGACCTGCGTTGGAATTGGCGGGGACCCCGTTCCCGGTACCAACTTCATTGACTGCCTCGAAGCTTTTGAAGCGGACCCTGAGACCAAGGCCGTCATGATGATTGGTGAGATTGGCGGTTCCGAAGAGGAGCGCGCGGCACAGTGGATCAAGCAGCACATGACTAAGCCTGTTGTCAGTTACGTCGCCGGAGTTACGGCACCGCCCGGACGCAAAATGGGCCACGCCGGCGCCATTATTTCGGGTTCCAAAGGAACGGCTCAAGCAAAAATGGAAGCGCTGCGAGACGCGGGAGTGCACGTCTGTTTAAACCCCACGGAGGCGGGCCAAAAGATGGTCGAGATCGTTAAGGGTTTTTGATCCCTTGAACGACGTCCGTCTCGCCGTCTTGGTGTCAGGATCGGGAACGATCTTGGAGTCGATCGTTGGTTACGGCATTGACGTATCAGTCGTGGTGGCGGATCGTTCGTGTCGAGCTCTCGAGGTAGCCAACCGATTGAAAATTGATCCGATTTTGATCGACCGCATGGCCTTCGGGGGATTTTCGCAGCAGTTTGATCGTGCGGGTTACACCGAGTCGCTGACCGATCGATTGCAAAATGAGCGCATTGACCTCATTGCCATGGCCGGATTCGGAACCGTACTCACCGGGGCATTTCACGACGCATTCCCCGGCCGAGTGCTCAATACGCACCCGAGTTTGTTGCCCGCCTTTAAGGGATGGCACGCGGTGCGTGAAGCGCTGAGCGCTGGAGCCAGCGTGACGGGCTGCACCGTGCACGTTGCAACGGTGGAACTCGACGACGGACCCATTCTCGCGCAACGAGCAGTTGATGTGATCGTGGGCGACAGCGAAGAGTCCTTGCATGAACGAATCAAACTCGTGGAACGCGATATTTACCCGGTCGTGATTGAAGCCGCCATGGCCGCGGTGTCTCATGGTGAGCTCGTTTCTGACGTGCGCATCAACTAAAGCAAGTACCACGCTGCCTCGTTTATCGAAAATATGACGACGGTGGTGGCAATCTCGGCCATCCTCGCTCGCATCACCCCTCATCGTTATGCTTCGAGAGAATTCGCAGGAACGCAGTAAAAAGACTGATCCGACTAAAACGAGAGGACGTTACCCACGTGGCTATTTGTAGCTCATGTAATCAAAACATCGAGGACGGGACCAAGTTCTGTAATAACTGCGGAGCCGCGGTCGGTGCCAGCAGCGCGACAGCATCGTCACCTGTTCAGCCCGCTTCCACGACAGGGATGTCGGGAGCCACCGTTTCTAAGTTCTGTGCCAGTTGCGGCGCGGGCCTCGTTGCGAGCGCCGTGGTTTGTCCTTCCTGTGGATCTGCGCAAAAGGGTATGGCAGGATCGACAACGGGAACCAAAACCAAGACCACCGCGGTCTTGCTCGCCGTATTCCTTAGCGCCTGGACGTGGGTCTACACGTACTCCGTTAACGCCAAAAAATTCTGGATTGCGGCGGGGCTATGGGCACTGTCTTTCATTCTCTACATAGTTGGAATAGTGAGTTCCTCGTCCACTTTTACCTGCGATCAGGGAACTTTAAACAACTGCAGCTACCACGCCTCTGGAGCGGGAACGATCCTGTTTGCATGGTTGATTGCCTTCGGAGTGTTCCTTTGGGCACTCATCGACACCGCCACTAAGCCAGCGTCGTACTTCGAAGCAATTAAGTAGACATTGGTCGAAATTCGACTGTCGCCTACTGGGCAGCCACACCACTGATATATGACGTGTGGGTGCCCAGAGGCGGCGTTTCTAGTGCCTGCGCTGGAGATTATGAAGAGCTGCACAACAACAGGTGCAATACGAGGCGAGGACTAACGCTATGACTCAACCAGGAACTTTTCCCCCTACAACAAAGTTCTGTTCGTCCTGCGGCAACGGGCTCATCGCAACGGCGGTCCTGTGTCCGCGTTGTGGATCTCCCACGGTGGAATTTGGACGCTCTCGCGGCAAGGACAAGACGGTAGCCGTCTTATTGGCAATCTTCCTCGGCGGTTGGGCGTGGGCTTATCTCTACGAGAAATGTAAGAAGAAGTTTTGGTGGTTCCTGGGTAGTTATGTCGCCGTCGTCGTGGCTTTTGTTGTCGGATTTTCGACTCTATTTGGCACGGTGCGCGATCAGTGTCAATTCAATGAGAGCTGCCAACCGCACTTTGGAGCTGGGTTGGTAGTTGTCGCTGTGTTATTTGGCATCGCGTGGCTTTGGGGAATTGGAATGCACATCTACTCCATTGTCGATGTCGCAACCAAAAAATCTGACTGGTACGAATCCTTCTAGATACGTAGCTCGGTCGACGCAACGGGATCCCGACGATCCTCGTTTGCCTCGCTCGTTGCCTCAGACGTTTTTTTGGGCACATTAGAGTTGAGGGTTGCTGAGGGAAAACTCTCGGTAAGAGAGGTCAACGTGCGTGCGCTGTTGAGTGTTTGGGACAAGGCCGGACTGGTCGAATTCGCTAGTGGCCTTCACTCTCTCGGCGTTGAACTGATTGCCTCGGGCGGAACAGCGCAGGCGTTAACGACGGCGGGGATTACCCACCTCGACGTTTCTGAGATCACGCAGTCGCCCGAGATGCTCGGAGGTCGCGTTAAGACCCTGCATCCAAAGATTCACGGGGGAATTCTCGCTGACCGATCGAAGCAGGACCATCTGGATGATCTGATTGCACAAGATATTGCCCCGATCGATCTGGTCGTGTGCAATCTGTACCCCTTTAGCTCAGACCCCTCAGTGGAACTAATCGATATCGGCGGTCCCACGATGGTTCGCGCCGCGGCCAAGAATCACCAGTACGTCGCCGTGTTAACTAATCCTTCGCAGTACAGCGCGGTCCTGGGCGAACTTCGCGAAAACGGTTCTGTCTCTGACGCCACACGCCACGAGTTGGCTCGATCGGCCTTTGCTCACTGCGCTTCATACGACTCGGCAATTGTGCAGTGGTTCGACGCTGGAGGAATCATTGGTGAAGTACCGGACGCGGTGAAAATCGCAGTGCCCGAAACTCTGCACCTCGCATTTGAGAGAGCTGAGGTCGTTCGATACGGTGAGAACCCTCATCAGATCGGTGCACGCTACCGCGTGATGGGTTCGAATCCGTGGTGGGACTCGGTTGAACATCTGTCGGGCAGTGCACTCAGCTACCTCAACATTTTTGATGCGGACGCCGCGTGGCGACTCGTTCACGAACTATCGAACGACCACAATGGCGCAGCGGCAGTAGCAATTATTAAACACGCCAACGCATCGGGCGCTGCTCTTGGAACCACCTTGACTCACGCGTTTGAGCGCGCACTCGCTGCTGATCCTCAGAGCGCTTTTGGCGGCATTGTGGCCGTCGGTGGTGAGATCGACGTTGAGTTGGCCCAGATCATTGCCGCGGGTCCACAAGCCGACGTCATCATTGCTTCATCACTCAGCGAACAAGCGGTAGATATTTTGCGCTCGCGACGTAAGGCCACTCGACTACTCAGTGCTCCCGCACCGGAGCCGCTCGGTCGGTCGATCAGAACCTTCGGCGACAGTGCGTTGGTCCAAAACGCCGACGAACTTTTGGTTTCGCCAACTGAGTGGCGATGTGTAACTGCGGCGCAGCCCAACGATCAACAGTTGGCGGATCTCATTCTCGCGTGGCGGGTGTGCGCTCGCACGACGTCTAACGCCATCGTGATTGCGCGCGACGGTGCGGCCGTCGGTGTCGGCGCCGGTCAACAGTCTCGGGTTGTGGCAGCGGGGATTGCGACTACTAAGGCTGGTGAGTTGACCCGCGGCGCCGCGGCGGCGTCCGACGCATTCTTCCCCTTTGCCGATGGCCTGGATGCGTTGACCAGCGCCGGAGTGACGTCCGTTGTTCAACCGGGTGGATCGGTGCGCGATCAGGAAGTGATTGACGCCGCCGATGCTGCGGGGATCGTGATGTTGATGACGGGAGAACGGCACTTTCGCCACTAATCATGACTGCAGAACTTCTCGATGGAAATCGCCTCGCGGCTCGTATCAAAATGGAATTGGCCGATCGCGTCGCGCGATTGAACGCCGTCGGTCGAACGGTAGGGCTCGGCACCGTGTTGGTCGGCGACGATGGGCCGAGTGCCAAGTACGTGGCGATGAAACACATTGACTGTGAAGAAGTTGGCATTGTTTCGCACCACGCGCACCTCGGTGCTGACGCGACACAGCAGGAAATTGAGGATCTCGTTGATTCGTTGAATGCGAATCCGCAGGTGCACTCCATTCTCGTCCAGCTTCCTCTGCCCGCCGGCATAAATGAAGAGCAGGTCTTGTTACGGGTGTCGCCCGATAAAGACGTTGACGGACTACACCCCACAAATCTTGGGCGACTCGTCATGGGTGCGCCGGGACCGTTGCCCTGCACTCCGGCGGGGATCGTGGAACTTCTCAGCGCCCACCATGTGCCGGTCGAAGGAAAAAACGTCGTCGTTATTGGCCGCGGTCTCACTATTGGCCGACCCCTAGCTCTGCTGTTAGCAATGCGCCGTCCTGGATGCAACGCCGCAGTTACTGTCATTCATACCGGCGTCAGCGACATGGCTACTTATACGCGCCAGGCCGACGTCATTATTGCTGCGGCGGGCGTGGCGGGAATAGTGAGCGCCGACATGGTTAAGCCCGGTGCAGCGGTAGTAGGAGCAGGCACATCCTGGGAAGGCAAGAAGCTCATGAGTGACGTGGCCGACGATGTCTCTGAAGTGGCGGGTTGGATAACACCACGTATCGGGGGTGTGGGTCCCATGACTCGTGCCATGCTGTTACGCAACGCTGTTTTGGCTGCGGAGAAGATTCAATCATGAACCATGATCAATTAGGCCACGAATACGACGAACGCCCGTGGGGCAACTACACGGTCCTCGACGACACCGAGCCTGATCACAAAGTCAAGCGAATCGTCGTGTCGCCCGGCAAGCGCTTGAGCTATCAGAAGCATTCGCGGCGCTCCGAGCACTGGTTCGTGCTGCGTGGACAGGCCACTGTTGTTCTCGATGGCGCGGAGTTCGAAGTGGGACCGGGCCAATCCATCGACGTCGCACTCGGGGCCGCGCATCGCTGTGAGAACCGTGGCAGTGAGCCGGTGGTATTTATCGAAGTCCAGCACGGCACCTACTTTGGCGAGGACGATATTGTGCGCCTCGAAGACGACTTCGGCCGCAAATAGTTTCGTGCGCGTAGACGCGCTATTGAGCGCCGGCTTCACCAAGAGCTTCGAATTTTTTCCACCCAAAAGTGACGAAGAAGCGACCGTGCTCGGACGCACCCTCATAGACCTCGAATCACTGCATCCGTCGTTTGTTTCAGTGACCTACCGCGGTGGCCCGATCTCGCGCCAGCGGACCTTCGACCTCGTAAGCTCAATTCAAAGTCAGCAACACCTGACGGCGATGGCCCACCTCATCTGCGTAGGACATCGTGAGGCGGAGTTGCGCGACATCCTCGCGAACTACATCACTAATGGCGTCGAAAATCTGATGGCCTTGGGCGGAGACATACCCGCAGATCCGGCCTTGGCAATCGGCGAGTTTCACTACGCCATTGAACTCGTTCAACTTGCAAGAGAGTGTGGGGAGTTTTCAATCGGAGTGGCCGCGCATCCGAGTGGCCATCCCCGTTCCGTGGACCGCGGAACGGACCGCACCATTTTGGCTGAAAAACTCGCCGTTGCTGACTTTGCCGTAACCCAGTTCTTTTTTCAATCGCAAGAGTGGGTGAGGCTCATCTCTGAACTTGGAGAACTTGGAAACAACAAACCTGTGCTTCCCGGAATCATTCCCGTAACTACGTTGGGTGGGGTCGAGCGCATGGCCCAAATGGGCGGTCCCGTGCCGCACGAGTTAGCGCGACGACTCGAACACGCCCATAGCGTGGGCGGCCCAGGAGCAGTGCGCGCCGAGGGAATCGCCGCCGCCACCGAGATGTGTCGCGAGCTCATTGATCAAGGGGCACCGGGCCTGCACTTTTACACCCTCAACCGTTCAACGGCTACGAGGGAGATCTACGAGAGGCTTTTTCCTGAGTTGGCCCGCAGCGACGCGAGTGCCTAGCATCCTGGCGTGAGCAGTCAAGTGCAGTGGACGTTGGTCCCACGGTCCATCGACAACGCGGCTGAGTGGCGATCACAACGAAGTGACCTCTGGCGTCGACGAAACGTTGCCACCACCCAGTACGCCGACGTCGAAGCTAAGTGGTTGGCGGATGACTTTCTCAAAAGACTCCTCGGTAATGCTCCTTCGACGATGGGCGTCGTGTCCTACGACGTGTGCTGCAACGGCGATCGAGTAGCCGACTGCTGGATCCACGTAGAACCGGCGGGGCGAACGCGACGGGCCTCACTGTGGGAGTTAAACGCCGACAACTGGTCCGGCGACGGCGCCGTTGAACTGCTCGACGAGCTCGTTCGAACTGCTCATTCGCACCGAGCCAGTGGGCTCGAAGTGCGCGCCTATCGCGGTGACGGCGCCATGAAATACCTCGTCGACACGGGAGAGCTTCACCGCATCTCTTCACTGATGGTCCGACGATTTGACGGTACGACTGAGCCGATTGAATCCTCAGTCACAGTTGAACTTGTACCAATGACGAGTGAACAGTTTGAAATGAACCGCGAGCATTTGATCGCAGAGTACGCGTCAAGCCTGGTTCGCGCGGGAATCTTTGGCGAAGATGAGGCTCTCGCGGACGCGAAGCGCCAAACGGTCATGATGCTGCCGCGAGGACTCTCGACTCCTTCGCACTTCTGGTTTGTTCTTCGCGCGGGTGATCAGTACATCGGGACCTTGTGGCTATTCGAATCACGGGTCAATTCATCGGGCCACGTCTACGACGTCGAAGTGCACCCTCAGTATCGTGGTCAAGGATTCGGACGCGCTGCGATGATCTCGGCGGAGAAGTTTTTCCGTGCCCGAAATGCGCGGTATCTCGAACTCCATGTTTTTGGCTATAACGACCAGGCGCGCTCGTTGTATGAATCGTTGGGCTTCGTCAGCGTCGAAGAGAGTTTTATCCGCGATCAAGCTTGATGTTGTGCACTCTGATTATTCCTAGGATTGTCCCGTGTCGCACGTGTCCTCGCTAGTGAGCCGTTTCAGCAAGCGTGGGGTCATCGTCTGCGTCGTGCTCGCGACGGTGATCGGTGCGTTTTCTCTGTGGGAATCGAATCGCTACGAGACGCACAACTATCAAAAACAGCACTATTCGACCACTCCGTATACGCATCACGTTCATCCCACCCGAGCTGAACAAGCAGCGACGCTGGCGGTGACGAACCAATTTCGTCGCAACGTTGTCACTGCCTCGCAGCGATTCGCGAGCGCCAGCTCGTCGCTCGTGGCAGCGATTCACGCGGGGGACATGGTGTCGGCGCGTCGATTCGAACTTCACTCTCAGGCTGCCTTTGATGAACTGCGCGCGAGCTTTGCAATTGGTGTCACCGCCCTCACTCCTTTGGATGCCCTGGTCAGTGATCAAGCGCCGGGGACTATCCCGAGCGGACTACACGCGGTCGAGCGTGATCTGTGGACGGGACATCTCACTGATGCCTTCACGTCGGCCCAAGCATTAGCCCAAGCTGCACCACTGTTGGAGTTTGGAGTTTTTCGAACAATATTGACGCCGTCCGCCATTTGCGGGCGCCTGATTGAGCTGCTGTCATGGACGACGGAAAACGTGATTACCAGTTCTCAAGAGCGCTTCAGCCAGCGCGACATGCTCGACGTGCGAGCCTCGGTGCTCTTTTCCAGTCGCGTCATCAATTCGTTGGTAGACCTCGGTCACCTCATCCGTCCGGATCTGGCTCGCCAGTTGTCCAGTCGAAACCGCTCGGTGGTGGCACTGGTTGGACGTTTTTCAGACACAACGCCCAACAGTGACGTGTCAAACGCGTCGTGGCGTGCAATCTCTCAACAGATCGCCAGCGTGCAGGCGTCGCTCGGTGAGTTGGACGGAGCACTCAATGGTCTCGGAACGGGAAGACCCTACGCATGAAACAACAGGACGGAACTGACAATGCGTCGCCAAAAATTTCTCGTCGTCAAGCGTTAAAAGGAACTTCGATTGCTGCAATAGCTTCGCTCGCGACGGCCGCTACTGCCGTGGAGTACGCCCGAGCCACGTCACCCGATGCGTACGGGTTCTATGGGATCCACCAGCGAGGAATCACGACGCGCCAACAGTCGCACTTGGTCTTTGCCGTATTTGATCTCACGACGACGTCGAAAGATGAACTTCGACAGTTACTTCGCGAGTGGAGCGTCGCGAGCGAACGATTAATGAGTGCTCGAGAAATCGACGGCTCGAGCGACCCCGTCTATCCACCGAGCGACACCGGAGAAGCGACGGGACTCTCCGCCGCGGGGTTGACCATCACTGTTGGCTTCGGCCCGACACTTTTTGACAAGCGACTCGGAATGACTCATCTGCGACCGAGTGCTTTGGTCGATCTCCCCGCATTTCCCGGTGACCAACTTGACCCGCTACGAAGAGGAGGAGACATCTGTGTGCAAGCGTGTTCCGACGACGCGACCGTCGCGCTCCACGCTGTTCGCAACTTGGCTCGAATCGCGCTGGGGGCACTGACGCTGAGGTCGCTGCAAACGGGTGCGGGCCAGACTTCATCATCGAGCACCGCTGTTGCAACGCCGAGGAATTTGCTCGGCTTCAAAGATGGCACCAACAATCTTCGCGTTCACGACCGACACGACATGGACGCACACGTGTGGGTGCGCGCAGAATCGGATCAGAGTTGGATGCACGCCGGTACCTACCTCGTTATGAGGCGAATTCGTATTCACTTAGAAGAGTGGTCATCGCTACCGCTTGAAACCCAGCAGGTAACGATTGGACGTGTTCGCGCATCGGGCGCGCCACTCAGCGGGAAGCGTGAACATGACGGGATTGACTTTGCAAAATTGGACATCTTCGGGGCTCCGGTCATCACGGCGAATGCGCACGTACGCGTAGCGTCGGCGCATGAAAACGCTGGTGCAGTGATATTGCGACGTGGATATAACTTTGCCGACGGAATTGATCCACGTACCGGCGAGTTGAACGCGGGACTGCTGTTTATCTG
>JANXTQ010000242.1 GCA_025352305.1 Actinomycetes bacterium | reverse complement strand
GTCGAGGTGACACACGCGCATCATGACGCAGCCCGAGACAACCAGGGGTGCGGTCGCAAAGCCAAATTCGTCGGCGCCGAGGAGTGCGGCGATGACCACATCTCGTCCCGTTTTTAGTTGGCCGTCGACCTGCAGAACAACGCGATCACGAAGTCCATTGGCTGCCAACGTTTGTTGAGTTTCGGCTAGACCAATCTCCCACGGCGTGCCGGCGTGTTTGAGAGAGGTGAGGGGCGCAGCACCCGTGCCACCGTCGTGGCCGGAAATCAAAATCACGTCCGCGTGCGCTTTGGCGACACCGGCAGCAACGGTGCCAACACCGGCTTCGGAGACGAGTTTGACGTGAACGCGGGCGTGGCGATTCGAATTCTTTAAGTCATAAATGAGTTGAGCCAAGTCCTCAATGGAGTAAATGTCGTGGTGCGGAGGGGGCGAGATCAGTCCCACGCCTGGTGTTGAATGACGAGTTTTAGCGATCCAGTCGTAGATCTTGAATCCCGGCAGCTGTCCACCCTCGCCCGGCTTTGCGCCCTGGGCAATCTTGATCTGTATGTCGTCAGCGTTCACGAGATACTGCGCCGTCACACCAAAACGCCCCGACGCCACCTGCTTAATTGCAGAGCGTCGATTGAAACGAGGATTGGAGGTGTCGAAGCGTTCGGCGTCCTCTCCGCCCTCGCCCGTGTTGGATTTTGCTCCGAGACGGTTCATGGCAATGGCCAGCGTCTCGTGTGCCTCAGCGGATATTGATCCGTACGACATTGCTCCGGTGGAGAAGCGCTTAAACAGTTCCGTTGCCGGTTCGACCTCGGACACGTCGAGCGCCGGGCCCGCGGGTTGAAAGCTAAAGACGCTGCGCAAGGTCACGTTCGCCGCCGACTGGTCGTTCACCAGTTGGGTGTACTGGCGGAAAATATCCATCCGTTTGGTCCGCGTGGCGTGTTGCAACTTAAAAACGGTGCGCGGATTAAAGAGGTGAGCCTCTCCCCCACGGCGCCACTGGTACTCGCCCTTGGTAACGAGCGAACTGGTGGAATCGTTCGTGCGGTACGCCGCCTCGTGGCGACGCAGCACGTCTCGCGAGAAGCCTTCGAAGTTGCGTCCGCCGACACGCGACACCACGTCGGGAAAGCAGCGCGTGAGGACCTCATCAGCGACGCCGACCGCTTCAAAGAGTTGCGAGCCTACGTAACTCGCCACCGTCGACACGCCCATTTTGCTCATGACCTTTAGGACACCTTTGGTCAGAGCCTTGGAGTAGCGATAACGGGCCTGTTCGGAACTGAGGTCATCAATCTCTCCGCGTTGCACGAGATCATCAATGCTGTCGTAGGCCAAATACGGTGACACGGCCGATGCCCCGAAGCCGAGCAGCAGAGCCACGTGATGAACTTCGCGGGCGTCGGCCGCTTCGACGACGAGGGCGACTTTGGCGCGCAACTTTTCTTGCACGAGGCGGTTGTGCACCGCCGCGGTGGCCAAGAGACTCGGTATCGGCGCCTGCATCGACGACGCGTTGCGGTCCGAAAGAATAATGATGTTGGCACCATCACGAACAGCGCGAACGACTTGTTCCTCGAGGCGATCGAGTCCCTCCAGCAACGCGGTCGCCGGTTGATCGGCCCGAGCAATGTCAAAGAGACCATCAATGGCCACCGAGCTAAAACCTTCCGCCCCGCCAATTTCGTCCACGTATCGCAGCTTCGCCAACTCTTCGAGCGATACAACCGGTGACGAGAGAATCACTTGGTGACAGTGCTCGGCGGACTCACTCAGCAGATCGTGCTGCGGCCCGAGGGCCACTCGAACTGCGGTGACTAGTTCTTCACGAATGGCGTCCAGTGGTGGATTCGTCACTTGGGCGAACTGTTGAGAAAAGAAATCGAAGATCGTGTGGTCCTTCAGCGAAAGGGCCGCCAGGGCGCTGTCGGAACCCATTGATCCGAGTGGCTCCTCGCCGGATCGGGCCATGGGGGCCAGGATCAAGCGCAAGTCCTCATCGCAGTATCCAAAGAGCGTTTGATGGCGTCGAACTCCCTCGTGTTCGGGAACCAACATCGTTCGTGAGGGCAACTCTTCGAGTGAGCGTTGTCCCGCGTCGAGCCACTCGCCGTACGGTCGCGCCGCGCCCAATTGAGACTTAATTTCATCGTCTTCAATAATGCGTCCTGCGACGGTGTCAACAAGAAACATCCGTCCCGGCTGGAGTCGACCACGACGAACAACGTGGTTGGTTGCTAGGGGCAGCACGCCCACTTCGGATCCAAAGATCACTCGATCGTCGGAAGTGACGTAAAACCGCGCTGGGCGCAGCCCGTTTCGATCAAGCACCGCTCCGACCAAATCACCGTCGCAAAAGGTCACCGACGCCGGCCCGTCCCAGGGTTCCATGAGCGCGGCGTGAAATCGGTAAAAGTCGCGGCGATTGACATCCATGTCACTGGTTCGTTCCCACGCCTCGGGGATCATCATCAAAATCGCGTGAGGCAAGCTGCGTCCACCGAGGTGCAGTAACTCAACGACTTCATCAAAGCTGCCGGAATCACTCAGTGTCGGTGTGATGACGGGTGAAATATCTTCTAAATCGCAGCCAAAGATCGACGTGTCGAGAAGTGCTTCGCGCGCTGCCATCCAATGCCGATTGGAACGCACGGTGTTTATTTCACCGTTGTGGGCAATGTAGCGAAAGGGTTGCGACAGTGGCCACGACGGAAAAGT
>JANXTQ010000278.1 GCA_025352305.1 Actinomycetes bacterium | reverse complement strand
GATCCGATTTCCAATATCCGCAACGCCCACTGACGCGCAGAGTCGATCGCGCAAACTGGTGGCTTCGTAGTTGGTGGACATCGATGTCACGTCACTTTGTTAGTAGTTGTAAAACCGTTGCGGTGGCGTCGAGCAGAGCAACAGAGTGCTGTCGCTGCGCCTCGTCGGTGCCACGTAGGTCTCTAATGGTAACCGTGTCGCTCTCGCGTTCGCGGGGACCAATCAGTAGCGCCAAACGTGCCCCCGAGCGATCGGCCAGCTTCATTTGGGATTTCATCGAGCGTTGGTCGTAGGAACGTTCGGCCGATAAACCCACTGCGCGAAGGGCCTCGACCAGCACGAGTGAACTCTGTCCGCCCGCGGTATCGACGATAAATACGTCAATGGACGAGTCGTCGAGCGCGACGATGGACTCGGCTTCGAGCGCCAGCATCAGTCGTTCCAGTCCACTGCCAAAGCCAATTCCACTCGTTGGATCGCCACCGAGTTCTTCGGCCAGTCGGTCGTATCGCCCACCGCCACCGACCGCGTTTTGAGCTGAGTTCATGGCCCCCGACACGAATTCGAACGTCGTACGGGTGTAGTAGTCGAATCCACGAACGAGTCGAGGATTAACGCTGTAGGTGACTCCGAGTGAGTCCAGTCCGTCACGCACAATCTGAAAGTGAGCTCGACACTCCTCGCATACGTGATCAATGAGCATTGGACCCGGCGCAGTAACGCCAACGCAGGACTCCTGCTTGCAGTCAAGTACGCGCAAGGCATTGGTTCGCCACAGGGCGCGGTGCTCATCGCACAGTTCGCCCTCGTGCGTCTCTAGATGTTGTCGCAGTAGTTCTAAGTACGGCTCTCGACAGGCGCGGTGGCCCATGGAGTTGATCATGAGCGAGATTTGGCGCAGGCCTACTGCTTCGTAAAAGCGCCACGCCAGAGTAATAACTTCAACGTCCAGCGTCGGGTCATCGGTGCCGAGAGCTTCGACGCCTAATTGGTGGTGCTGGCGGTAGCGGCCCGCCTGGGGTTGTTCGTAGCGAAATGCGGGAGTCAGGTACCAGACTTTCCAGGGAGTGACGGGGTGGTGCTGAACAAAAGCTCGCACGACCGACGCCGTTCCTTCGGGCCGCAGGGCGAGGCGTCGTCCCGAACGGTCCTCAAAGACGTACATCTCTTTTCGCGCCACGTCACTTTGCTCGCCAATGCCGCGATGAAAGACACCCACGTCTTCAAAGAGTGGGCTCACAATGAGGCCAAAGCCGTAGCGGTGAGCGAAGTCAGAAAAAGTAGCAACCAACTTTTCAAATCGTCGCGACTCGCCGGGCAAAATATCGCGGGTGCCCTTGGGCGCTGCAAATAACGGTGAGGGGCTCACGACGACGCCTTTCGACCCGGCAGTTGGCGAAACGCGTCGAACACTCCGTCAACGCCCTTAATCGCTACGAGCAGACTCGCCAAATGGGCCGGGTCCGCCAGTTCCACGTCGAAGGTCATTCGCACAATCCGGTCACTCGACGTTGTGGAGTGACTCGCGACGATATTGAGGTGGTACTCCGCGACAACGCGCGAGACGTCAAAGAGCAGTCGGGAGCGGTCGAAGGCCAAGATCTCGAGCGTCGCTCGATAGATCCCCTTAGAAGAACCGTCCCACTCCACGTCAATAATCCGGTCTCCGAGGCGACCCGCGAGCGCGACCGCGTTCGAGCAGTCCGTTCGGTGCACCGAAACGCCGCGACCTTGAGTAATAAAACCCATGATCTGATCACCCGGTACGGGCGAGCAGCATCGAGCGAGGTGCACGAGCACGTCGTCAAGTCCTTCGACGTAAACGCTCGCACTTCGTCCGCTTTCGCGAGAGGGTCGCGGCGCCTTGGTGACCGTTGTTGGCAACTGTTCTGCGTCGCCACCTCGAAGTTCGCGCTCAACTCGCTGGACTATGGAGGTAGCGGAGTGTTGACCGCTGCCAATGGCGAACATCAGTCCGTCAATGTCGTCGAGGCCGAGGTCCTTCACGACCGCTTCAAAGGCCGCGGAGTTCAGTGTCGTCTGGATCGGTAGTCCCTCGCGGCGAAGTGTCTTCGTAACCGCTTCGCGACCGGCTTCAATGGAATCTTCTCGACGTTCGCGCTGAAACCACTGGCGAATCTTGGACTTCGCGCGTGAGGAGACGGCAATGTCGAGCCAGTCGCGCGAGGGTCCGGCGGTCTCGGACTTGGTCGTAACGACCTCAACAACGTCAGCCGAGTTGAGCACCGTGTCGAGGGGAACGAGACGACCGTTCACCTTGGCGCCAACACAGTGGTGACCAACCTCGGTGTGAATCGCGTAAGCAAAATCGACCGGAGTCGCTCCCGCCACCAAGGGAATGACGCGACCCTTGGGCGTAAAGACGTAGACCTCGTCTTGGCCGAGGTCCAGCTTTAACGCTTCGAGGAACGCAATCGGATCGTCCTCTTCTTGTTCGACATCGGCAATTCGCTGCATCCACGCGATCTCTCGGGCCGGCGCGTTCTCCTTGTAACCCCAGTGGGCGGCGATGCCGTACTCCGCTTGGCGGTGCATTTCGGTCGTTCGAACTTGGACTTCGACTGATTTGCCCGACGGTCCAATCACGGTCGTGTGAAGTGAGCGGTACAGGTTGAACTTTGGCGAGTTGATGTAGTCCTTGAAACGACCCTGCACCGGTTGCCAGAGCGCGTGAATCGCTCCGAGCACCGCCCAGCAGTCGCGCTCTTCGTCCACAATCACTCGTAGACCTACTAGGTCGAAAATCTCGTCGAACTCTTTGTGGTTGACGACCATTTTCTCGTAAATACTCCAGAGGTGCTTCGGTCGTCCGCGCACCTCGGCCACGATGTTCAAGCTTTCGATTTTGTCGCGCAAGGTGTCCATCACCATCGTGACGAACTGCTCTCTCTCTGGAGCACGCGCGGCGACCATCTGTTCAATCTCTGCGTAACGCTTGGGGTGAAGGGTCGCGAAGCAGAGATCTTCCAGTTGCGATTTGACCTGTTGAACACCGAGGCGGTGAGCCAGTGGTGCGTAGACGTCGAGTGTTTCTTGCGCGGTCGCGCGCTGTTTGGCTATTGGCATGACCGACACTGTTCGCATGTTGTGGAGGCGATCGGCCAATTTGATGAGCAGTACTCGCCAGTCCTGCGCCATGGCAATGAACATTTTGCGAATCGTGGCGGCCTGTTGGGCCTCTTTGGAATCAAACTCCAACTGATCCAGCTTGGTAACGCCATCGACCACTTTGGCAATGGCTTCAGTGAACTCGGCCACGATGGACTCAATTGTCATGCCCGTGTCTTCCACGGCGTCATGCAAGAGGGCCGCCGCGACGGTGGTTTCGTCCAGGCCCAACTCAGCAACAATGGTCGCGACCGCTATGGGGTGCGTGACGTACGGCTCACCGGTTCGGCGAAGTTGGCCCTCGTGGGCAATAATCGCCGAGATTCCCGCCCGACGGATGAGTTCGGCGTCTCCGT
>JANXTQ010000238.1 GCA_025352305.1 Actinomycetes bacterium | reverse complement strand
AAACGGGACGCTCCCCCGTCGGACGATCTCGAGGGGGTCGATCCCCGTCGGCGGGACGCTCGCGGTTGGGACGATCGCCGTAAGCGGGACGCTCGCGGTTAGGACGGTCGCCGTAAGCGGGACGCTCGCGATTGGGACGGTCGCCGTAGGCGGGACGCTCGCGGTTTGGTCGGTCGCCGTAAGCGGGACGCTCGCGGTTTGGTCGGTCGCCGTAAGCGGGTCGTTCGCGGTTGGGTCGGTCGCCGTAGGCAGGACGCTCGCGGTTAGGACGGTCACCGTAGGCGGGACGCTCTCCGTAGGCGGGACGATCGCGAGAGTCACGTGCGGTGGACGCACGATCACGGTACGGTCGTTGCCCACTGACGGGTCGGCCACTTCGATCGTCATCTCGGCTGCGCGGGGGTCGAGATTGCTCTGCGCGCGGAGCGTTTCGCCCGTAGCGATCGCTCGAGGTTGAACTCGATGCGTCACTGCGCCGAGCACGAGAGTCGTTTCCCGCGTCGCGACTCCGGCGAGCAACGCCGTCTGAACGTTCGTTACGAGCTGACCGGGTGCTGGGCGTGCCCGTCGAGCGACGTTTGCCTTCCGACTGTCCGTACGCTCGATCGGGTCGTTCGCGCGAGTCGCCCGAGGATTTTGCAGCGCCGTCTCGCGCCGGACGCGCAGATCGTGACGCGTCACGTGAGTTCGACGACGGCCGTTTCGGCCCTCCCGCGCGCGCAGCGCCACGGCCCGTCGGGGCGCGTCGGGGTGAGGGGTTAGAAGAAGGCATTGATCGATTCTACCGGCCAGGACACCAGCGTCCACCGAAACTTGAAAGCTTCGCTCTAGCCCTAGAGCGTGATGACCACTCGGCGATTGAGTGCGCGACCAGACGGGGTTGAATTGTTGGCGACAAACTGGGTGTCGCCCTGAGTGGCGGTGTGAACGTGAAGCGCGCCGTAGCCCAAAGCCTTGAGATCACTGAGTAGTTGTTTCTTAACAACCCGCGCCCGACGAAGTCCGAGGTCCAAATTGAACTGATGGGTGTCGAGCGAGTCGGTGTGTCCAATGACGCTGACGACGTGCAGTGCATGGCTCTTGATCAATGCGGCGGCCGCAAGGATCTGAGCGTCAATGGTTGCATTGCGCGCGCTGGAACCCTCGGCGAAGGGATCGATGATTATCTGAGCCGACGCGAACTGCTTCGAAATGACGAACGCTTGAGGATCGAGCAGCGTGTCGCCGTAGTAGCCACCGAGCACGCAGTACCCACTCAGCGAGCACGCGGTCGTCACGGCCTCGGCGTTGCCACCAATGTTTTGAACACCAAGTAACTCAGTTGCGTCGTGCCACACTCCCGCGACTTCAGTCAGCGCAAAAACTTGGCGAAAGGTCATCCGGTCGCGGTAGTAACCACCCACCAGACAGTTACTCGCATCAACGCACGACAATGAGGTCACTTGGGCGTCCATTCCGACGTTCAGTGCGTGCGCCACTCGTGTGGAGTTCGCCCACACGCCGTGAGACTCCACCGCAATAAACGCTTCGTGCGAGATGTTTGACTGCTCACGAGGATGTAGCAGCCTCGCGAGCGAAGCAGGTCCACGGTGCGAACTAATGACATGGGGAGCCAACAGATTAGAAAAGTATCCCCCGCTAACGCAGTTTCCCGGCGAGGTGCACGACACGGAGTTGGCAGCGGCGCGGCCTCCCAAATTGACCGTCGACGTGAGATCATGTGGACTCTTCCACTGACCGTTGACTTCATCAATGCCAAAACCTTGTGACACGCCGGTTGGATCTTGGCTGAAGGAACCCACCATGGAGCAGTTGGCGTTGGTGGAACAGGAAATCTGATTAGGAAAGGCACTACCGCCGGTATTGAGACCCGCTAGCAGCGTTAGCGGACTTCCCCAGAAACCGTTCACTTGCGAGATGGCGAACACCTGAGAGTTTCCCTGCGCGTCGGTATAGACCCCTCCCGCGCTGCAGTTGCCCGCCGTTGGACACGACACCGTCTGGAGGTAACCGTACTTTTGCGCGTTGAGCACCGTGGCGACTTCAAACGGTGCGCCCCACAGCCCATTTTTCTTTTCCATAATGACGCTCTGATACTCGTTCGCCCCGACGCCGACCCACCCCACAGCAACACAACTGGCATCAGTGGCGCACGACACTCGATACATGTCGGCTTGGCCGGAGATATTCATAGTGGCCGTCACATTGACCGGATCGCCCCAATGGCCGTCATGCTCACTGAGCACCATGGCCTGTTGGTGACTGAGGGCGTCGCTGAAAAATCCGCCGGCAACGCAGTTGCCAGCGCTCGAGCACGACACCGACTCCAACGAGGCGTAGTGGCCAATATTGAATGCAGCGCCGATCTCAATGGCGCCGTGCCACACGCCACTGCTTTGGTCGGCCACAAAGGCTTGAGAGTGTTCATTGACGTCGTAGAAGTAGCCGGCCGCTGTGCAGTGACCGGAGCTCGGACACGACGTGGACTGCGCGTTGGCGTTATCGCCGAAGTTGAGCGGCTGGGCCAAGGTGCTGATCAGCCCGAAGCTGGGAGTCGACGCCGAGGCTCCCGTTGCAACGGGCACCAACGCCGACGTACCCAGTAGCGCTGCGAGAGCAATTTTTCTGAACATCCGCGAAAAGTAGACCGTGCATAACGCTCACTCGAGGATGACGACCTGTCAATTATCACTCGGGGGCCACTTTTCGTGGCCCCCGAGTGCAAAACAACTATGAAATACAGCGGCGCCGCGAACTACAGCGTTACCACCACGCGGCGATTCAACGCTCGTCCGGCGGCCGTACTGTTGCTCGCCACGAATTGTGTGTCACCCTTAGTTGCGGTCGAGATCACGACGTAAAAGTCGTTCAGCGCTTTCAGGTCTTTGGACAACTGTGTGCGCACCACGTTCGCGCGCTTTAGTCCCAAGGCATAGTTGAAAGCGTGCGTATCAATGGAGTCAGTATTTCCAATTGCGGTCACCGAGTGCAACGAATGTTGCTTGATGAGCGCGGCGGCGGTCCAAATCTGAGCATTCAATTTGGCGGTGAGTTGCGAGGATCCCTCACTGAAGGGATCAATGACAAACTGTGCCGGAGCGAACTTCTTGGAAATAACGAACGCCACCGGGTCGGCGTAAACACCACCAATGACGCAGTAACCGTCTAGCGAACAGGACGAGGTGTAGGTGTCGGCGTCGCCGTTGACGTTCTGAACTCCCACTAACTGGGTCGCGGCTGACCACACGCCGGCTACTTCACTGCTGGCGAAGACTTGCGAATTCTCCGACGAGTCGGTGTAGTAACCCGATGCCACACAGTTGCTCGCATCGACGCAGGAGACCGTATTTACTTGCGCGTCATAGCCCGTGTTCAACGACGCCGCTACCGGGAAGGCACTTGCCCACACACCGTTGCTCTGCACGGCAACGAACGCTTGGTAGTTGGACTTCTGATTGTGCGGACTAACTGAGTGCGACACAATTCGTGAGTGAATCTGAACGTGCGCATGGCGCAGGCCCGGAACAATGATCGAATCGCTGTAGTAACCGCCGGCCACACAGTTTCCGGGCGACGTGCACGACACCGAGGTCGCCGAGGCGTCTTGGCCAATATTGAGTACGTCGGCTAGCAAGGTCCCCGTGCCCCACGCGCCGTTTGATTCATTGACCGCGAACGCCTGATCCGCTCCCGTGGAGTACTGCTGGATTACGCCGACCACGGTGCAGTTGGTGTTAGTCGAACAGGAGATTTGAGTCGCATAACCCGAAGCGTCGGAGTT
>JANXTQ010000201.1 GCA_025352305.1 Actinomycetes bacterium | reverse complement strand
CGCCGCGCCGGCTACTACGTCACGGTTCTCGATCGACAAGAAGAGATTGGTGGTCTCCTTCGTTTCGGAATTCCGGAGTTCAAGATGGAGAAATCGGTCATCGATCGCCGACTCGGTCAACTCGTGGGCGAAGGAGTCCAGTTTCGCGTCGGAGTCAACGTAGGCGTCGACGTCACTTTGGAACAACTTCGCCGAGAGTTTGACGCCGTTGTATTGGCCATTGGCTCCACTCGACCACGTGAACTCGATATTGAGGGACGCGAGCTAACCGGCATCTATCCCGCCATGGAGTATCTGAAACCCGCCAACTTGGCGGTGAGTGGCGCTCAACTGCCTGACGCCTACGACGCAGCCAACAAGGACGTCGTCATCTTGGGCGGTGGAGATACGGGCGCCGACTGTCTCGGTACGGCACTTCGCCAAGGAGCGCGAAGCGTCACGCAGCTCGAGATCATGCAGCGACCACCGAGTGAGCGACCCGAAAGTCAACCGTGGCCCACGATGGCGCTGCTGTACAAAGTCACCAGTGCGCACGAAGAGGGTGGGCAGCGCCACTACTCCGCGGAAACAGTTGCTTTCGTTGGAAACGAGGCCGGGGCCGTGCGAGCTCTGCGCGTGCGTGAACGTGGCGCACCCGAAGAGTCGCTAAGTGAGATCGCTGCCGACTTGGTTCTGATCGCGGCGGGGTTCATTGGACCCGAATTGGACCACCTGGCCCACGACGGTGCCTTCGCCATCAGCGAGCGCGGAACGATTGACGTAGCGTCCAATTGGCTCTGTGGCGCTGCGATTGACGATCTGGCTCCGGTTTTTGCCTGCGGTGACGCGGTACGCGGACAGAGCCTCATTGTCTGGGCCCTGGCGGAGGGTCGATCCGCCGCCGCCGAGGTCGATCGCTATTTCAATAACGGCGCCACGCTGCTCGGCGCACCACTCGTTCCTCACGCCACCGCGTGGGACTCGTAACGTGAATGCATTCTGTAATATCAGCCGACCGGCGTTGAGGGAGAAGTAATGGACAGCACCATGCAGGACGTACCGCTGCTTATTAGCAGCATTGTTCGTCACGGGGAGTGGTTGTACTCCAATAAGAAGGTCTTCACCATCACTCCCGAGGGTGTGCAGGAGGCAACTTTCTTCGAGATCTCCAAACGAGCCGAACGTCTCGCGGCGGCCCTCAAGCGTTTGGGCGTAAAGCCCGGCGACCGTGTGGCCACCTTTCAGTGGAACAACCAGTCGCACATGGAGTCCTACCTCGCCGTTCCGTCCATGGGCGCGGTACTGCACACGCTCAACATTCGACTGTTTCCCGAGCAACTTGGATACATTGTCAATCACGCCGACGACAAAGTCATCATCGTTGACGGATCGCTCATTCCGCTGCTAGCCAAGATCAAAGATCAGCTGGGCAACGTCAAGCACATCATTGTGAGTGGGCCCGGAGACCGCGACCTGCTGGGCGACACCATTGACTATGAAGAACTGCTGGCCAGCGAAGAACCCGGCTTTGTGTGGCCGGATCTCGACGAGCGAAGTGGCGCCGCGATGTGTTACACGTCGGGAACAACGGGCAATCCCAAGGGGGTCGTCTATTCGCACCGCTCCACGTGGCTTCACTCACTCGCGTCAACGACCGCGAACTCACTGGGTCTGTGCGAGTCCGATCGCATCTTGTTGATCGTTCCCATGTTCCACGTGAATGCGTGGGGCTGTGCGTACACCGCGTTTATGGCCGGCGCGGAGTTGATCATGCCCCAGATGTACCTCCAGGGCGAGCCCCTCGTGAAGGTAATTCGCGATCTTCGTCCCACGTTGTCCTTGGGCGTGCCGACCGTATGGAACGAAGTGTTGCGCGTGGCAGAGGAGGACCCGACGGCCGACCTCTCCAGCCTGCGAACAATTGTCGCGGGTGGCTCGGCCGTTCCGCGCACCATGATTGAAGCGTTCCGTGAACGTCACGATCTGAAACTGATTCAGGGCTGGGGCATGACTGAGACCAGTCCCTTGGCGGCGGTCTCGATTCCTCCGTTCGGTACGCCGGTTTCTCACGAAGTTGACTACCAGGTGAAGGCCGGGCGCATCGTCGCCGGCGTTGAAGTTCGTGCGGTCAGCGAAAACGGAACTGTTCTGCCTCACGACGGAGAGTCCGTTGGTGAGTTTGAAATTCGTGGACCCTGGATCACGGGTCGCTACTTCGGGGTGGACGATCCCGACAAGTTCCGCGACGGTTGGTTGCGCACGGGCGACGTCGGAACGCTCGACAGCGAAGGATTCATGGTTATCTCGGACCGAACGAAGGACGTTATTAAGTCCGGTGGTGAGTGGATCAGTTCCGTGGAACTCGAAAATGAGGTCATGGCGCACCCCGACGTCTTTGAAGCTGCCGTCGTCGCCGTGCCCGACGACAAGTGGCAGGAGCGACCGTTGTGCTGCGTGGTGTTACGTCCCGGAGTCAGTGTCAGCGCCGAAACTTTGCGCGACTTCTTGATGCCGCGTGTCGCCAAGTGGTGGATTCCTGAACGATGGGCATTTATTGAATCGGTTCCCAAGACCAGTGTCGGAAAGTTCGACAAAAAGGTACTGAGAGCCCAGTACGGCAACGACGAGCTCGCTGTCGTCACGCTCAATTAACGCGTGCGAGAAGAGTTTGCCGAGATCGCGGCGCAAACAAATTCGTTGGCCGAACGGGTCAGCGACTTGATATACGACACCCTGCGCCGTGAGATCTCGGGATCAAACGGCGCTGCTACGGCGAACGATCTGGAGCGCCAGCTCGCCAAGGTCCGTCGCTCTCTCAGTAAGGCGGAACAAATACTGAGGGATTTGGCGACGCAGCACTAAGTAGGTCGGGCTAGGCCGTCCAGCTGTTTACGTCGTCAATCATTCGTCGCAGTGTTCCGAAATTGCGTCGGTCGAATTGGAAGACCAAACGCGACAGGTGCAGTGAATCGTTAGAGGAGCGTTCCGCCGCGAGGGGTTCAGAACGCTCGATGGCACCGTCGACGACCATAGAGGCGTAACGCTGATTGATCTGGTCGAGCTGTTCGTCACTGGGCGCTTGGTGCATGCGCATGACGGCGCGAGAACCCACCATGCGAAAAGAGTGGTAGTTGCTGTAGAAATTCTTGATGACGCCGACCGCTTCACTGGCCGAACGGGCCATGGTGAAAAATCTTTCGTCTCCGGGTGACACGTATCCGTCGCCTACGACGCGGCTCTCGACGAAGCTCAGCCACTCGTCCCAGTAGTGCCCGTCGGGCGTGTCGACGAGCACGACCGGAGCGGGAGTTGCTTTTCCGGTCTGCAGGAGGGTCAACAGTTCAAAACACTCATCGAGTGTGCCGAAGCCGCCCGGAAATACTGCGAAAGCCGAGGACTCCTTCGTCAGCATCACCTTGCGGGTAAAGAAGTAGCGCATCTCAATCAACTTGTCATCGTCAATGATGAATTCGTTGGCGCCCTGCTCAAAGGGAAGTTGAATATTGACGCCGAACGCACGTTCTCGACCCGCACCTTCAATTCCGGCCGCCATGATCCCGGGGCCCGCACCGGTTATCACCATCCACTCCTGGTCGGCAATGTCGTTGGCAAATTGGTGCGCCAGTTGGTACAGGGGAGAGTCCGCCGGCGTGCGAGCGGATCCAAAGATCGTGACCTTTCGCACGTCGCGGTACGGAGCAAAAACCTTGAACGCTTCGACCAGCTCGGATAACGCCGCTTCGGCGATCTTCAAATCGAGTGTTTCGGGGTCCTGTTCGGCCAAGATGACGACGTTGTCTAACAAACTGCGCAGCAGCTCTCGGCGTTGACGGCTTTGGGGGCGATCGCTCAGTATCGAAGTGAGCAGCGCTTCGACGGATGCTTCTGCGCTCATGGACGACCGTACAAGGTGGTGCGTTGAACGAGCGGTCGACCAAGGGGAGCGACCAGCGCCTCCAGCGACGCGACGTCCATCTCCTGACCGTGTGCCGCTCCAGCAGCGCGAGAGATGTTTTCGTCCATCAATGTTCCGCCGAGGTCGTTGACTCCCGACTGCAGTAGCGATCGCGAGCCGTCCACGCCCATCTTGACCCAACTGGTTTGAATATTGTCGATGAGTGTCGCGTAGTGCAGTCGTCCAACAGCGTGCATCAACGTTGCTTCACGAAAGGTGGGACCCTTGCGCGAACGGCCCTTCAGATAGATCGGGGTCGCCATGTGAACAAATGCCAAGGGCACAAACTCAGTAAATCCTCCGGTCTCTTTTTGCAGTTCCCGGGTACGCAACAAGTGAGTTGCCCACGCGTCGTAACCCTCGACCGCGCCGAACATGATGGTGATATTGGAGCGAAGTCCTACGGAGTGTGCCACTCGGTGAACCTCGAGCCATTGATCGGAGTTCAGTTTGTCGGGACAGAGTGTCTTGCGTACCTCGTCATCGAGAATTTCCGCCGCGGTACCGGGCAGGGTTTTGAGGCCGGCTTCTTTAAGTCGCGTCAGGTACTGCGCCAACGTTGACTCCGAACGCCGAGCCCCTTCGAATACCTCGAGCGCGCTGAAGGCGTGAATATGGATCGTAGGTGAACCGGCGCGCACCGCGGCCACGACGTCGACGTAGTAGTCGCCGTCAAAATTGGGGTGGATTCCTCCCTGCAAGCACACTTCGGTCGCGCCTTTGGTTTCGGCCTCTCGAACACGCTCAGAGATCTCTTCCAAGGTCAGCAGATACGGGTCTCCACGCAGGTTGAGAGATAACGGTCCTTTGGAAAACGCACAGAAGCGACACTTGAAGGTGCAGACATTGGTGTAGTTGATGTTGCGGTTGATGACGAAGGTCACGTCGTCGCCGACCAACTGACGTCGAACATCGTCGGCCAACTCTCGAATCGCACTCACGTCCGCTCCGCGAGCGTTAAAGAGCGCCACCAGTTCACGTCGTTCGAATTCGTAGCCCGGGACGTAGTTCGCCAAGATATGGCTCACTTCATTCGAGCGCGCTGTACCGCGCGGCATCGGTGGTGGCGCATCGTCGCTGCCCGAATACCACTGATCATCGCGAGCGAGGCTCGCTGCGTCGCTGAGCGCGAGCACGTGGGGACGAACGGCCTCGTCGAGAAAGCGCGTGGCGTCCCGTGCCCAGCGGGGATAGATAGTGAGACGCGGCACCAGCGTCAGGCCCACCAGATCCACCTGGCTCGCCAGCGTCTCTACAACGGGCCACTGACGTTCCGGATTGACGTGATCGTGGGTGACGGGAGAGATTCCGCCAAAGTCATCGATCCCAAAGCGCAGTAGCCCCGCGGGATCGTCACTCAAGTTAGGCGGGGCCTGAACGTGAACATCGTCGGGCAGCAGCAGTCGAGCAACCGCGATGGTCCAGTGGAACTCTTCGGCCGTCGCGGCGGGCCAATTAGCCATTGAGGTGCGCGCCTTCGGCAGAAAGTTCTGGACGATGACTTCTTGTACGTGGCCAAATTCGTCGTGAGCGTCGCAAATTGCCTGGATCGTTCGCAAGCGATCAATGCGAGATTCCCCAATACCAACGAGTAGTCCCGTCGTGAAAGGAATCGACAGTTCGCCCGCAGTTCGAAGTGTCGCGAGGCGTCGGGCGGGAACTTTGTCCGGTGCCAGTCGATGCGCCTCTAAGTCAACCAGTGCTTCGAGCATCATGCCTTGACTCGCTGACACGGTGCGTAGTTGTTCGAGCTCGTTTCGATAGAGCGCCCCGGCGTTGGCGTGCGGCAATAAACCGGTGGTGTTGAGAACGCTGCGGGCTGCTTCAACGAGGTAGTCAACGGTCGAACGAAATCCTCGGGCCGCGAGCCAGCGCGCCGCCTCGTCGTAACGCAGTTCGGGACGTTCACCCAACGTAAAGAGGGCTTCGGTGCAGTTAGCCGCGGCTCCGGCTTGCGCGATGGCGAGAACCTCATCGAGCGAGAGGAAGGGCGCCTCTACGTGAGCGGGAGCCTGGGCAAAGGTGCAGTAACCGCAGCGGTCGCGGCACAGTTTGGTGAGAGGAATGAACACTTTGGGCGAGTAGGTGACGGTGCTTCCAAAGAGCGTTCGAGCGCGGTCAAATG
>JANXTQ010000186.1 GCA_025352305.1 Actinomycetes bacterium | reverse complement strand
TTGACGCCCGAAGCGTTCGTCGTGTACATCCCGGATCCCCGTTCCGGAAAACTGCACTACATGGTGGGCGAGACAGAGATTGTCCGTCACAACCAGAAGCTCGTCAACCTCATCCTGCAGCAGCGTAAGTAACAAACAATTTGTCTCACCGCGCTAGTGCGCGGTCGTCTGTCTCTACTTCAACCACTACTCAAAGGTAAAAAATCATGTCATCTCACCGCGAAGCACCCGAAATTTCCAAAGACCCTGTTGCCGATAGTGCCGACCTGTACGCCTTCGTCTCTCCTGACGCGGACCACACCGTCACCATCATTGCGAACTACGTGCCGTTGCAGCTGCCGGCTGCCGGACCGAACTTCTACGAGTTCGGTGACGATGTTCTCTACGAGATCTACATCGACAACAACGGAGACGGCGTCGAGGACGTCACCTATCAGTTCCGTTTCACGACGACGCTGACTGACCAGGGCTCCAATGACATCTTCCTGTACAACACGGGACAGATTCACAATCTTTCCGACGCCACCTGGAACCGCAAGCAGTTCTACAGCGTGACGAGAATTGACCATAACGGGACCACGGTCATTGCGGACTCACTCGCGTGCCCGCCGTGCAACGTCGGCACCAACTCAATTCCGAACTACTCACAGCTCACCCAACAGGCGATTCACAGCGTCAATGGGAGCAAGTACTTCGCCGGACAGCGTGCCGACGGCTTCTACGTCGACCTCGGTTCAATATTCGACCTTGGTGAGCTTCGCCCCTTCCGACCGGACTTTCTCCTCGGTGGATCGGCGCAGGCGGGAATCAACACTCTGGGTAATTTGAACGTACACAGCATTGCTATCCAGGTGCCGATCACGTCGCTCACCAAGAACGGAGCGATTCCGAGCAGCTACACGGCGTCGAACTCGACCATTGGCGTGTGGACGTCGGCGAGTCGACAAGAAGTGCTCGTTCACGATCACGGCAAGCGCAGCTACGGGCCGTGGACGCAAGTCTCAAGGCTAGGAATGCCGCTCATCAACGAGGTCATCATTCCCATGGGCAAAAAGGATCTCTGGAACTCACAGGAGCCCAAGTCGGACTCTCAGTTCTCGAGCTACTACGACCACCCGGCGTTGGCTTCGCTGCTCAACGTGCTGTACCCAGGAGCGTTCCCGAAATTGGCGGCCTACACGGCGAATCCGTCGAACACCCGCCCCGACCTGGACGCGGTGCTGTTGACCGGAGTACCTCCCCTGTTCTCTGGTTTCCAGAACTACACGGGACCCGTCAAGGCGGACATGTTGCGTCTCAACGTGGCGATTCCTCCCGTGAGTGCGGCCTCGGCCAACATTTTGGGCGTCGTCGGCGGAGACAACGCCGGCTTCCCCAATGGGCGCCGTGTCTATGACGACGTGGTCAGCATTGAACTGAAGGCCGTCGCTGGTGCGCTGCTGCACGACGTAGTCCCGTCGTACACCGCGGACGCGGCAGCCGGTGCGCTCTATGACGTCGGCGGCACGAGTTCGGAGCCGACAACGGTGGCGAGCCTCGCGCAGTTTGGCGCCACTTACATGACGAGCTTTCCGTACCTGTCGGATCCTTGGGACGGTCGCAGCAACCCCGCGACCCAGCCGATCGGCACGTTGAGTTAGTCCTCAATTAATCAGTGAACTTAAATACAACGATGCACGTTCACTCTGACGGATCCGTCCACGACCACGTCACTGAGGCCACCGCCCCGACTCAACCGAGTCAGGCGGTGGTCTTGGACGTGGGCGAGTTCACGGGAGCACTGATTCTGAGATCGAGCGCCGCGCGCTCGGGGATTGAAGTAGAAATCCACCGGGCTGAAACGCCTCAAGTTCGAACTCACGTGTGGGTACTTCCGCGAGAGGGTCGCGACGGTGACACGGTCTATGCGGCTATTTTCCCCTCCCTCGAACCGGGCGCGTACTCAGTTCTCGAGCAAGACGGATCAATTTCGAACACTCTTCAGGTTCCCGCGAACACCGTGACGTACGGCTCGTGGGGCGAAGAAAGCAGTAGGTGACTTCCGATCTGACCGTGCTCTCGATTCCACCGAGAACGAGCATCAGCGAGAATCGAAAGAATTCAAAAACGATCGGCGTCGAATTCCTTGGAGAAATTTCCGGACTGCGTTGTTGACGGTGAGTAAAGAACTCCTTAGATGAAGCGCCACAAAAAAGTTACGTCTCGGTACTAAGTTCGTCGATCAGGAACTCAATCGAATTGGCTATTGCTTTTCCTTGCGTGTCGGGTGTATCCATATGTTCGGAGATCTCGCACGACAGGTATGTGATGGGAATGTCGAACAGTTCTCTTTCCTTCGGTGAGGAGATGTGACGTGGGAACGCTGACCGAGCGCCAAGTTGCTCATATCTGGCGCCGCATGGGATTTGGTCCTACTGCGGCTGACCTAGTCCACGGCGTTGCCGTAGGACCAACCGCACTGATCAACGAACTTCTAACGCGCAAATTAACGACTCCCGCTCAGTGGTTCTTGCCAGCAGTCAACACCTGGGAGGGTCAAGTCGCGTATCTCGGTCGCCAGTTCGGTCTGATGGCGACGTCACCAAATCCACTCCAAGAACGACTCGCCTGGACGTTGCAAGGACTCGTAGTCGTTGGACTCGTTGACTCCGTTCAGTTTCCGGACTACCGAAATTTCATTGCTCGCCTGCGGAGCAATCCAATGGGCTCGTACACGCAGCTACTGCGCGACACATCCACCATGACCGCGATGATGCAGTATTTAAATGGCGATCAGAACAGCGTCGATCACCCAAACCAGAACTACGCGCGCGAACTGATGGAACTGTTTTCGCTGGGCCTGAAGAATCCCGTAACCGGAGCCGTGAACTACACCCAAAACGATGTGGTCGAGATCGCTCG
>JANXTQ010000141.1 GCA_025352305.1 Actinomycetes bacterium | reverse complement strand
TGACTCGATGTAATTACAATGCTGTAATGACACAGCATCTTGCGTTGGGTTGTGGCGTCAACCACAACATCTTGTGTCTGGGGGAACTAAAGTCCCCTAGCCACGAGCGCGACGCGGATTCGAAGTTACAGCAGTGTCGGGTGTCACGGAAAGAAAGAAGATAAGAGATGGCCATTGCCCCACAACGCCTCGGAATTGGACTGCGTCGTTACTTCACGACGGAGGATCGCCACGCTTTTGATGACGTCATTTGGGAACGCCGTGACGCACGAATCACTAACTTTCGCGACGGCTCGACGGCCTTTGAACAACTGAACGTCGAAGTTCCCGCCACCTGGAGCCTCAACGCCACCAACATTCTCGCCCAGAAGTACTTTCGCGGCACCCTCGGCACTGACGAGCGTGAGACCAGTTTGAAGCAGGTCGTCAATCGCATTGTCGACACCGTGGCCGAGTGGGGAGTCAGCGACGGCTACTTCGTCGACGACGAAGAGGCCGATATTTTTCGCGCCGAACTAAAGCACCTACTGATCACCCAGAAGGCCGCCTTTAACTCGCCGGTGTGGTTCAACATTGGCGTAAAGGGCGTTCCCCAGCAGGGCAGCGCGTGTTTCATTTTGGCGGTCGAAGACAAGATGAGCTCCATTCTCAACTGGTACACCGAAGAAGGAGTGATCTTCAAGGGTGGATCCGGAGCCGGCGTCAATCTCTCGAAGATCCGCTCTAGCTACGAGCCCCTCGAGGGCGGCGGTACTGCGAGTGGTCCGGTCTCCTTCATGCGCGGAGCCGACGCGTCGGCCGGCACAATTAAGTCGGGCGGCAAAACTCGCCGCGCCGCCAAGATGGTCATTTTGGACGTGGATCACCCAGACATTGAAGAGTTCGTGTGGTGCAAGGCCAACGAGGAGAAGAAGGCTCGCGTTCTTCGTGACAACGGCTTCGACATGGACTTAGACGGACGCGACATTCATTCCATTCAGTATCAAAACGCCAACAACTCCGTGCGCGTCTCCGATGAGTTCATGCAGGCCGTGCTCGACGACGCCGACTGGGCGCTGCGTGCACGTACCAACGGCTCTGCCGTTCGTATGGTGAAAGCGCGCGACCTGTGGCGCCAAGTAGCCAAGGCCGCCTGGGAGTGCGCGGATCCGGGTCTCCAGTTCGACACCACGATTAACAAGTGGCACACCTCGTCAAACACCGACCGCATTAACGGTTCGAATCCGTGCTCGGAGTACATGCATATTGATAACTCCGCGTGCAACCTCGCGAGCATGAACCTGATGAAGTTCCTACGTCCCGATGGATCCTTTGACGTAGAGGCCTACAAGAGCGCCATTGAAGTGGTCTTCACAGCTCAAGAGATCATTGTTGGTAACGCCGACTATCCGACCGACAAGATTGGCGAGAACTCGCGAAAGTTTCGCCAGTTAGGACTCGGCTACGCCAACATCGGTGCGCTTTTGATGGCGTCGGGACTGCCTTATGACTCCGATGAGGGACGCGCCTGGGCCGCGGCGATTACGGCGCTCATGACCGGTCACGCGTACGCCACCAGCGCGCGCACGGCCGGACGCATGGGGCCACACGCGGGATATCACGAGAACGCGGAACCAATGTTGAACGTGCTGCGTATGCACCGTGACGCCGTCAGTCACATCGACGCCGAGAGTGTTCCCGCTGAACTTCTCGAAGCCGCCCATCACGTCTGGGACGACGCGGTGGCGCTCGGAGAAAAGTATGGAGTGCGCAACGCGCAAGCGACCGTACTGGCTCCAACGGGAACCATTGGACTGTTGATGGACTGTGACACGACGGGCATTGAGCCCGATCTCGGTCTCGTGAAGTTTAAAAAACTGGTCGGTGGCGGCAATATGGCCATTGTCAATCAGACGGTGCCGCGCGCACTGACCAAGCTCGGATACTCCGCCACTGAAGTCGATTCGATCATTGCGTACATTGATGAGCACAAGACGATTCTCGGAGCCCCGGCACTTCGCACCAAGGATCTGCCGGTCTTCGCGTGTTCAATGGGCGACAACACCATTCACTACCTCGGTCACGTGAAAATGATGGGAGCGGTCCAGCCTTTTATTTCGGGCGCGATCTCAAAGACCGTCAACATGCCCGAAGACGCGACGATTGAAGACGTCGAGAGTCTGCATATGGACGCGTGGCGCCTCGGCGTAAAGGCCGTTGCGATCTACCGCGACAACTGCAAAGTGGCCCAGCCCCTGTCAACGGCGAAGAAGGACGGCGAGCGAGAAACCGTGTCGCCAGACTCTGACTCGCACACCGCGGAGTGGTCTGAGCGCGTCGCGCGTTTGGAACGAGAGTTGATTGCCGCCAAAGAAGCCCACGTTGTCGTGGGAGCTGTTCGCGAACGCCTACCGCGTCGACGCGTGTCGTCGACGTTTGCGTTTCGAGTGGCGGACTGTGAGGGTTACGTCACCGTTGGAGAGTACGAAGACGGTCGACCGGGCGAAGTGTTCATCAAGGTTTCCAAGCAGGGCTCGACCTTGGCGGGAATTATGGACGCCTTTTCCATCTCGATCAGCCTCGGACTTCAACACGGCGTTCCACTGGCGACGTACGTGCGCAAGTACGTCAACATGAAGTTTGAGCCGTCGGGCATGACCGACGACAGCGACCTGCGCATTGCGACGTCGCTCGTTGACTACATCTTTAGGCGCTTGGCGTTGGACTACTTAAGCGTGAGCGATCGCGAAGAGCTCGGCGTGCTGTCTACGGGCGAGCGCATCCAGCCGACGTTGCCGGACATTGCTGAACAGGCCACTCCGTCGGTCGGCGTGAGCACCAAGCCCGAGCAGCTCCAGGTGCGCACTGAGCCAGCGGTCCAAGAGATGCCACTCGTGCGCAATGAACAGCGTGACGCGCCAATGTGTTACTCCTGTGGAAACTCAATGCAACGAGCGGGTTCGTGCTACGTGTGCTCGAGCTGTGGAGCAACCAGCGGCTGTAGTTGAGATCTGGGGGTCCCTACCTGTCGCATTGCATACCGAGAATGCGGAGATCAGGAGAAGTTTGAGACTGACGAACTGGCAATCAGTGTCGCCCAGAGCCAGGAGCTTCGAGATGAACGTCACCGTCTGGAAGAGAGTGCGATGTTC
>JANXTQ010000069.1 GCA_025352305.1 Actinomycetes bacterium | reverse complement strand
GAAGACCTGATCAAGTTCGGACTTATCCCGGAGTTCATTGGCCGTCTTCCCATTGTGGGGGCCGTGCAACAGTTGGACCGAGCGATGCTGATATCGGTTCTGACCGAACCGAAGAACTCACTCGTTCGCCAGTTTCAATCGGTGCTGGCAATGGACGACGTCGAACTCGAAATTGAACCGGCGGCGCTTGAAGCAATTGCTGACCTGGCGCTCGAGCGAGCCACCGGAGCTCGCGGGCTGCGATCCATTTTGGAAGATGTTCTGTTGGACGTGATGTATGACGTGCCCGGACGTTCGGACGTGGCTCGCTGCGTGGTTACTGCTGACTCCGTTCGCAAGGTGGCCGTGCCCACTTACGAGATGCGCAAAGCTCCCGCGCGCACTCGTCGCGCTAGCTAAGCAGTGAGTTTTCGCTCGCTGGACAGCGCGTTGGAGTGGCTCGAAACCCACGTTGACTACGAACGCGTGACGCCTAAGCGTCAGTCGGATCCGACTCTGCAACCTATTTTTGACACGTTGTCACTACTTGGTTCACCCGAGAGCGACTATCCGAGCGTTCACATAACGGGTACCAATGGCAAGGGAACGACCACGACGTTGATTTCCGCGCTGCTCGGCGCGAGCGGACTGCGCGTGGGAACTTTTACGAGTCCGGACCTGCACGCGGTAAACGAGCGCATCGCGGTCGCGGGTGATCCGATTGACGATGAAGCACTGATGGGGTTACTCGCTCGAATGGCTGACGTAGAGCGGGTCGGTGCAATTACCTTGACCCGATTCGAAATTTTGACGGTCGCCGCCTTTCTGCATTTTTCCGACGAAGGAGTTGACGTGGCCGTCGTCGAAGTTGGACTCGGTGGAACCTGGGACTCGACCAATGTCATTGACGGCGCCGTCAACGTCCTCACCAACGTTGACCTGGACCACATGGCGGTCCTCGGATCCACCATTGGCGAAATCGCGGCCGACAAAGTAGGAATCTTTAGGTCCGCAGCGCCGTCGGTCGTGGCGTCGAGCGACCCGGTGGTTGTTGAGATTGCTCGCGAACGCTGCGAACGGATCGGCGCACCGTTGGTGCTGGTTGGTGACGACTTCGCTCTCACGCGCAATGACGTGGCGGTGGGCGGACGTCTAATTTCGCTGCGCACGCCTTTTGCTAGTTACGAAGACGTTGGACTCAGCCTGCACGGAATCCACCAAGGCGATAACGCGACGACGGCCGTGGTTGCGAGTGAGTTATTTCTGGGGCGAGCTCTCGGTGAACGCGTCGTGCGTGAATCACTCAGTAACGCCAAGATGCCGGGTCGACTGGAACTTCTCTCGCGGCGACCAACCGTCATTGTTGATGGGGCGCACAATCCGGCGGGCATGCGCGCGCTCGCCCAAGCCTTCAACGGTGCGTTTCACGTCGAGGGGGTTCGTCGCTGCGTGCTCGGAATGCTCAGCGGACGTGACGTTGACGACATGGTCGCGCCGCTCGTTCAAGCGGGCGTCGCTGAATTTTTTTGTTGTGCGCCACGCTCTCCGCGGGCAATGGAGGCATCGGTTGTGGCCGACGCCGTGCGCAGGGCCGGGGCCGTCGCGTACGAATACGCGTCCGTCGAATCGGCGCTCGCTCACGCGCGTGAGTATTCGCGTGAAGAGGATCTCATCATCGTCGCCGGCTCGCTCTACGTTGTTGGTGAAGTGCGCTCGAGGCTTCTCGGACTTTCGTATCACCACTGAGCCTGTTAGATTGCCCGCCGTGGATCGCACCTTTGTCATCATCAAACCCGACGGCGTAGAACGTCGCCTTATTGGCGAAATTGTTGGTCGCTTAGAGCGCAAACAGTTGAGCATCGTCGCGAGCGAGATGCGCCAAATTGAGCGCTCGACCGCGGAAACGCACTACGGCGAGCACGCGGGCAAACCCTTTTTTGGTGACCTCGTGGACTTCATTACCCGCAGCCCCGCCCTGCTTTTGGTGGTGCAAGGTCCCGGCGACACCTACAAGGTCGTGCGCACGCTCATGGGTGCCACGAATCCAAAAGAGGCGGCACCGGGCACAATCCGTGGTGATCTAGCCATTGAGATGACCGAGAATTTGATCCACGGATCGGACTCACCCGAGTCCGCGGCCCGAGAGATCGCACTGTTTTTTCCCCAACTCGGCTAAGTCAGTTGTTGACATCGGCGTACTTGCCCTAGCCTTGATACCAGGTCGGAGGCGCGCGACGCGTCTCGTCCCAGAGGACTCTCATGGCTGATAATCGATTTGCGCTCCTTGGCCGCGACATGGCCGTGGACCTCGGAACCGCGAACACGCTGGTCTACGTACGAGGACGCGGCATCGTTCTTAATGAACCGTCGGTCGTCGCCGTTGACGTTAAAGATGGCAAACCTCTCGCCGTCGGCGCCGAAGCTAAGCGCATGATCGGCCGTACGCCGAGCAATATTCAAGCCATTCGCCCCTTAAAAGATGGCGTCATTGCCGACTTCGAGATCTGCGAAAAAATGTTGCGTTACTTCATTCACCGCGTCCACCAGCGCCGCTTCGCGAAACCGCGCATGGTTATTTGTGTGCCGTCGGGCATCACCGGCGTTGAGCAGCGCGCCGTCATGGAGGCTGCCGAGTTCGCCGGTGCGCGCAAGGCATACATCATTGAAGAACCAATGGCGGCCGCCATTGGCGCGGGACTGCCGATCAATGAGCCGACCGGCAACATGGTGGTGGACATTGGCGGAGGCACGACGGAAGTAGCGGTGATCTCGCTCGGTGGAATCGTGACCTCTCAGTCCATTCGCGTTGGTGGCGACGAACTCGACGAAGCCATTGTGGCTTACGTGAAAAAAGAGTTTCAACTTGCGCTCGGTGAGCGCACCGCCGAAGAACTCAAAATACAACTCGGCTCGGCGTATCCCTTGGAGCAAGAGTTGCGCGCCGAAATCCGCGGACGCGACCTGGTTACCGGACTGCCCAAGACCGTCGTTATTTCCACCCAACAGATTCGTGAAGCAATCGAAGAGCCCGTTCAGGCAGTCGTCGACGCGGTCAAAGTGACCTTGGACCGAACGCCCCCGGAACTGTCCGCGGACATCATGGAACAGGGAATTGTCTTGACTGGCGGCGGAGCGCTGCTGAGTGGCCTCGCCGCACGCCTCGAATACGAGACCAATATGCCCATCATCGTCGCGCGAGATCCGCTTAACTGCGTGGCTTTGGGCAGTGGATTGTGCTTAGAAGAGCCTGAAATCTTCCGAATTCTCAAGACGTCTCCCTCGCGCTAATTGTGGCGACCGCCCGATCGCGCCGCCGAGTCGTTTTGGTTCTCAGCGGCGCCCTTTTGTTCAGCGTTGTTCTCGTCGCAAACGGGGGAGTCGCAAAAGGTCTCAGTGCATCGGCGCGCGCGATCGTGTCGCCTTTTACCTGGACGATCAATTTGGTGGCCCATCCGGTAGCTCACCTCTTCGCGGGAGCGGTTAACTACTCCGACGTTCTTAAACAGAACGAACAGCTTCGCGCCGAACTCGGACGAGAACGTCTGACGGTCAATGAGAACTCAGCCCTGCGACGCCAACTCGCGCAGATCAACGCTACGCAACACCTGTCCTACGTGGGTGCGCTCGACACCGTCGTCGCCCAGGTCACGGCGAACTCACCCTCCAACTTTTCGGCCAGCGTCACCATCTCCAAGGGCACTGCGGACGGAGTGCTCGTTGGTATGCCCGTTGTTGCCAACGGTGGATTAATTGGTCGCGTCGTGTCCACCACGTCGACCAGCGCGACGGTACTGCTCATAACTGATCAGACGAGCATCGTCGGCGTCACCTTTACCAACGGGCGCGAGCACGCACTCGTTCTCGGACACGGCGTCAACGATCCACTAGGCGCCAGCGCCGTGCAAATTTCCTCGCCCCTTCGGCCGGGTTCAATTTTTGCGACCGACGGACTCGCGGGCGGTCAGTTTCCTGCGGGGCTGCCCGTGGCGCGCGTTCACACAATCACCCTCACTCCAGGCACTTCAACGTACGAGCTCACTCTGAAGCCCGCCGCTGATCTCACGCACCTCAGTTACGTTGACGTGTTGATCTGGGAGCCCGCGACGTGAGTCGTGGCATCGTCGCTCTCGTGCTCAGCACGCTGATTCTCGTCGCTACTCAGATCACCATAATTTCGCCACTACGAATCGCGGGCGTCGTGGTCATGGTGGTGTGGCTGTGGCCTCTCGCTCTCTCACTCACCGGTTCGACGCCCTTCGCGGTGGCCAGTGGCTTCGTTGCGGGTGTTCTCTTTGACGCTCACTCACAAACTCCTTTCGCACTGAGTGGCGTCGTGGGGGCGCTCATTGGACTGCTCGTTTCGTTTCTAGCCCGTGAGGGAGTGGGAGACCTCGACGCGGCCGCGTGGTGGGTGCCACCGCTCATTGGCGCATTCGTCGGGCTGCTGGCCCCACTGTTGTACGTCGCATTCGGTGCCGTTGTTGGTGACAGTTCGCTGTGGCGAGCAAGCGTGTGGCCCATGATGCTCGTTAACGCGGCTGCGTTCTTTGTTTTGGTTCGACCTCTCTCGCGCGCTGCGCGCTGGGTTGCTGAGTTCGGCGGCTGGTCGCGCTCGTGAGTCGCGGTTGGCGTGAGCGCTCGGCCGGAGGACGATTTCGCCGCGCGTGGCGACCCTGGTACGCACTACGGCCCTCGAGGGGATCAGGTTCGCGTATCAATCAACCGAAATCCGTGGGACTGCGAGATCTCGTGGCGTCGCCCGAAGAGGTCGGAGCTCGTCCGGAACTACGTTGGCGCATTGTTGGTTCCTGTTTCGTCATTCTCTTGGTGATTGTTTTGATGCGCTTGGTATTACTTCAGGTCGTCAATCACGCCGCGGCCGTGGCCTCGGTGCAGCAGAACTCGTTGCGCACGAGCGTGGTGCCGGCGTCGCGTGGCCAAATTCGAGATCGAAACGGCAATGTTCTCGTGGGCAACAAGACGTCCGTGCAGCTGCAGATCTCCTTGCAAGAGGCGACGAATAATCCTTCGATCAAAGGGGCGCTCTCGGCCCTGACCGGACTCAGCGTTTCGCAGATCAACGCGCGATTAGCCAACCTCAACTATTTGGCCTATCAACCCGAGCCCATTTTGACCAGCACCCCACCCGCAATGGCGGACTTCGTTCGACAACATCCGAGCGAGTTTCCGGGCGTGTCTCTCGCCACGGTCACCTCTCGTTACTACCCGAGCGGGGGAGCACTGGCGCCGCACGTTCTGGGCTACGTCTCGTCCATTAGTCAGAGCGAACTCGCTGCACATCCGAACTATCAGAACAACTCGTTTTTTGGTCAAAGCGGCATTGAGAATTTCTACGAGAGCGTGCTGCGCGGCCGTGATGGAACGCGCCAGGTTCGCGTTGATCGCCTCGGCAACGTCCTCGGCACGTCGCACATTGTTCAGCCCCAAGTCGGCAGTTCCGTCGTTCTCAACATTGACGAGGGACTTCAAAAAGCGCTCGACACGGCCCTCACCGAGGGAATAAACCGAGTTCGAACGCACGTCGACCCGCGAAGTGGTCGTTTCCCACCGGCACCGAATGCGGCGGCGGCCGTGATGGACGTACGTACCGGCGCAATCGTTGCGTTGTCGAGCTATCCCGGTTACGACCTGAACAACTTCAATGGTGTTCTGACGAACAAGGTGTACAAGGCCGTTCTTCGAAATGGCGCGTTGAACAACTACGTCACCCAGGGCCAGTACACGCCGGGTTCAACGTTCAAGATGATTACGGCCACTGCTGAGTTGCAAAAGGGTGTCATGTCCGCGGGCACCTACGTCAACGACACGGGCACCTTTAAAGTTCCGGGCTGTCTACAAGGAAACCACGGCTGTCTGTTTCACGACGATGAGGTGTCGGGCTCGGGATTGGTCAATCTGCCCCTGGCGTTGACTAAATCCTCGGACTACTACTTCTACAACTTGGGCTACCTCTTTTGGGCCCACAACCAGCGTTACGGTGAAACAGCTATTCAAGACGTGGCGGCGAACTACGGACTCGGACAGTATTCGCTTGTTGATCTGCCGTCAGAAAGTCAGGGCCGCGTTGATTCACCGACGGTGCGCTTGGCGTTACACGCGGCGGCACCCAAAGCATTTCCGAACTATCAGTGGTACACCGGTGACAATGTCGAAATGGCCTTCGGTCAAGGCTCGACGGCGGTGACGCCGATATCGATGCTCGACGCCTATGCAACATTCGCCAACGGCGGTACTCGTTACGCTCCGCAGATTGCCGCGGGAATTGTGAATCCCGACGGGCGCGTATCGTTGCGCTACGGATCACGGGTGCTCGGACACGTTGGTCTACCGCCGGCAGTTCGAGATCCGATTCTGCAGGGGCTCATTGGCGTCATCAACTCTCCGAGCGGCACCGCTTATTACCCCTTTCATCAGTACGCGAAATTTGATCTGTCCAGCTACGTCGTGGCGGGAAAGACCGGAACGGCGTCAAACTCGCACGGTCAAGAGCCGAACTCGTGGTTTGTTGGCTTTGGCCCGGCGTCCAGTCCGCGCTACGCCGTGATCTGCGTTATTGGCGAGGGTGGCTACGGTGCCGACGGCGCCGCTCCGGTGGTGGCGCAAGCGTTCAACTATCTGGTCAAACACCCCCTGCGAGCGGTCAGTTTCGCCGCCGTTCGAACAACGACGTCACATTCGGGCTCCACATCGCACTAGCCATGTTCGAAGCGCGCTTCGCAACGCGGTAACCTGATGGCACGAGTTCTTTACGCAAACACGTATGGAGCTCCCACAGATGCAGTGCACCTGGGCCAATAGGCCTCGGGGATAGAACGCGAGGGTTACGGTGATCGACGAAATACGGTCGAATATCGCTTTTCTCGACGCGCCCGATAATGCACGTCGCAGAGAAGGACCACGCACCATTTTTACTTTCACTATGTCCGGCGCGATCAATGAAACGCCGATGTCCACCCACTTTCGACCGTGTGCACCGATCACGACGGGTATCTTCCCGTTCGCTTCGAGCACCCGCACGCGCGCCACGCGCCGTGCGGAACACGTCATGAACGCAAGGAGCTTTTCTCGTGAACGACGAGACACCCCGCACCGAATTAACCAGCGATGCCCACGCACCAAAAATTGGTGATACCCGTCCGGCACCACAGGTAGGAGATACCCGATCGGCCCCTCCTCGGGCCAACGGGTCACCAGCGAGTGCGAGCACTGATCCGCGCGGCGGCGCTAGTCAACCGCGCACGTCCAGTGGCGCTCGACGCCGACGGGGTGGACGGGGCCGCGGGGGCGGACAGGGCGCTGCTCAGGGCGCTGGAACCGGCGGTAGTTCTCCTGCTAACAGCACCGGTGCACCCGCGTCGCCACGAGCCAACAGCACCCCTCGACCGCGAAATGACGCCGTGGTGGAAGCCTCAGCGCCCGATTCGGCCGACTCGGCGCGCAAATCCAAGCGTCGTCGCGGCGCTGAGCGCGTCGGCCGCGCCCAGGGCCGCTATTTGATGTGCGTGCACGCAGCGGCCGATGCCACGCACATTGCGACCCTCGAAGGGCGCCAACTGGTTGAGTACACCGTGGCCAAGGCCGCCGACGAAACGAACCAGATTGACGGAAACATCTACGTCGGGCGAATTCAAAACGTTCTGCCGGGTATGGAACTGGCTTTCGTAGATATTGGTATTCCGAAAAATGCCGTGCTCTATCGAGGCGACGTCAGTTTTGACAATGACGACGTGGAGTCGCGCACCCAAAACGACAAGCGAATTGAGCAGATGCTGCGCGCGGGTCAAACAGCCCTGTGCCAAGTGACCAAGAACGCCATTGGCGCCAAAGGAGCTCGACTAACTCAGGAAGTGTCCCTACCCGGCCGCTTTGCGGTGTTAGTGCCCAACTCGTCGACGATTGGCATCTCCAAGCGTCTCGCCGATGGTGAACGACGCCGCCTGAGAAAAATCATTGACGACATCAAGCCGGAACGTCACGGCCTGATTGTTCGCACGGCCGCCGAAGGCGTGTCGGCCGAGGACCTCACGCGCGACGTCGCGTCACTCAGTGAGAAGTGGGCCAACATTGAAGCCGAAGTCGCTAAGTCCAACCAACCGCGGCTCATCTATCGCGATTTGGACCTCGCGGTTCGCGTGCTGCGTGAAGAGCTGAACGATGACTACCGAGCGGTACTGATTGACGACCGCACGCTGTACGAAAAGGTTCTCGAGTACGTGCTCGCCGTCAATCCCGAACTAGCGGATCGTATTGAGTTTTACGACCCCAGCGCCGAAGAACTACCCATCTTTGAGCGTTACTTCGTGCACGAACAGCTGCACCGCGCGCTCGATCGAAAGGTGTGGCTGCCCTCGGGTGGCTCACTGATCATTGAGCGAACCGAGGCCCTCACGGTCATTGACGTCAATACCGGTAAAAACGTGGGCACCACCAATCTCGAAGAGACGGTCTTTCGCAACAACCTCGAAGCGGCCGACGAAGTTGCCCGCCAACTTCGTCTGCGTGACATTGGTGGAATTATCGTCATTGACTTCATTGATATGGAAGCCAAGTCCAATCGCGAGGCCGTGGCCTCCGCGCTGCGCCAGGCCCTTTCGCGCGACAAGACGAGAACCCAGGTCTTTGACATCTCCGAACTCGGACTCATTGAAATGACGAGAAAACGTGTCAATGAGGGACTGCTCGAGTCAGTGTCGTCGGTCTGTTCGGTCTGTGACGGGCGAGGATTCATCCTCGCCGCCGGTCTCTAGAGCTTTTAGCACTCGACGGGCCCGTTACCGGCTAGGATGGTTCACCTATGTATGCCGTTATCCGCGTTGGAACATCCCAGGAACGGGTGAGCGAGGGCCAGGTGGTCCGCGTTGACCTGCGCTCCGAAGAGGTCGGAAGTGCCGTGGAGTTCGTGCCCGTACTGGTCGTCGACGACGCCAACGGAACCGTTTTGGCCGGCCCCCAGTTAAAGGGTGCCCTCGTTAAGGGCACGTTGCTCGGTGAGGTCAAGGGCCCCAAGATTCGTGCACTTACCTATAAGTCCAAGGCCAATCAGCGCAAGCGCTGGGGCCACCGTCAGCACTATTCGACTGTTGAGATCACCAGCATCTCAGCTAAGGCGTAAGGAGCAGTATGTCTAAGACCAAGGGTGGCGGTTCTACCCGCAACGGACGCGATTCCAATGCGCAGCGTCTCGGCGTCAAGGCCTTTGACGGCACCGCTGTTCGCACTGGCTCAATCATTATTCGCCAGCGCGGCACGAAGTTTCACCCCGGCCGCAACGTCGGCATTGGCAA
>JANXTQ010000282.1 GCA_025352305.1 Actinomycetes bacterium | reverse complement strand
GGCAACTGTGTGGCCGTTGGTTCGTACGGTGTCGCCGGTGGGCGGGCCGCACTCATTGTGAGCGAGCACGCGGGCAACTGGTCAGCAGCCATTCGCTCACCACTTCCGGGGGGATGGACCCTGAGCGGAGTTACTGCTCTCAACGGCGTTCACTGCACCTCCATGTCCAGTTGCATGGCTGTGGGACAGTTCACCCAGTTGTCGGGAAATCAGGGATTCATTGTTCACTCCGTGGGCGGAGTGTGGGGCCACGCGTTGACTGCTCCGCTTCCCGTACGGGCGAAGAGCAACTTCATTACTCAGCTCGACGCGGTGACCTGCACGAGCCCCGGCAACTGCACCGCTGTTGGTCAGTACGTCAACACCGACCCGGCCCGCGAAGCCATGATCCTCACCGAAAAGTCCGGAACCTGGGTATCGTCAAAGAGAGTTCTGTTGCCCTCCAATGCGCACCGCGACCCGTGGGCGGGCCTATTTTCAATTACCTGTTCGTCTGTTGGATACTGCACGGCCGTTGGGGTATACCAAGGCAACCACGGTGGCCAAGGCCTGATCGAGGTCGAAGCCGGTGGAACGTGGCGTCGCGGCATCGCGGCACCGCTGCCCCCTGGCCAAAGTGTCTCTAACCGCTCGGTTCAACTACTCGCGGTTAGTTGCACGAGTTTTGGTAACTGTCGCGCCGTCGGACAAGACTCCGCGGGACTGATTGACTACGGAGTTCTCGAAACCGAAAAGTCCGGTCACTGGAGCGCAGTGCTGACGCCGCGACCCGCGAACGCCGGGTCGCCGATCTATAACGTGCTCAACTCCATTAGTTGCAAGAGTTCGTCGAGTTGCCAGATGGTGGGCGAGTACCAGGCTCACATTGGCCAGCCCGCCGTGACCGTCTCGCTGTAGGCCAGTATCTCTGGCGCACCGGGCGAGCACGTACGAAGATGGTCGCATGGACCCCATCACCGTCATCATTGAACTACCACGCGGCAGTCAAAACAAGTACGAAATGGACCACGAATCGGGTCGCATCAAATTGGACCGCCACCTCATTGTCTCGATGGGTTATCCCGCGGAGTACGGATTCATTCCCGACACGCTCGCCGGCGACGGCGACCCCCTGGACGTCATTGTGCTCACCGAATACCCCACCTTTCCGGGCTGTGCCATCGACGTCAAGATTCTCGGCATGTGCGTGATGGCCGACGAGAACGGTGAAGACGCCAAATTAATTTGCGTACCGTCCTATGACACGAAGTGGGCGGACACCAACGACATCAGCGAGGTGCCGGCGGAAATTCTTGACCGCATCCACCACTTCTTTACCGTCTACAAGGATCTCGACGTGGCTAAATGGACGAACGTCGAAAGTTATCTTGGGCGCAAAGAGGCCCTCATCGAACTCGACAAATCCGCCGCGCGTTACCTCGCTGCGCGGTAGTTACAACTCCAAAACCGGCGAGCCGGCGACCATTCGATTGCGCAAGGTTCCAATCAATTCAGCGCCCGAGGTCAGTGTCTCGCCCTCGCGTAGATAACGTCCGCGCGCTGCACCAACGCCCGATGGCGTGCCGCTAAAGATGAGATCGCCGGGCAGCAACGTCACAATCGACGACAGATACGCCACTAACGCCGGGATCGAAAAGATCATCTGTGAACTGCGGGCGCGCTGCACTTGTTCACCGTCAAGTTCGCACCACAGTTCAACGTCGCTGGGGTCCGCGAAACTATCCAGCGACACAATCGCTGGACCACAGGGTCCGAAGGTTGAAAAACTTTTGCCCAACGAGAACTGTGGGGGCACCCCGACTCGCTGAACAACGCGGTCCGAGATGTCTTGTCCGAGCGTGAGGCCCGCGACGTACTGCCAAGCGTCGTGTTGCGAAACGGATCGGGCGATTTTTCCGACGACCGCCACCAACTCCACTTCCCAATCAACAAACTCTCCGGACAGCTCGACGTTGCTTGTTGGTCCGACGATGCAGGAGGGATACTTCGTGAAGGTAAGAGGGGCCGGGGGAAGTTGAGCATTTGTCTCACCCACGTGGTCGTGGTAGTTAAGACCAATCGCAAACACTTGTCGCGGCAGCGGTATCGGGGCACCGAGTTCGACGTCACTGACTTTTCCCGTGGCCGCGGCGGGTTCGAGGTTCTCGTTCAGGGCGTGAAGTTCGTCGAATCGCGACACGGCGACTAAGGGATCGGCCCACACCGCGGCGCCACTGAGCGCTTCGAGGTCGTAGTAGTAACCGTCTTTTTCGAGCGCGGCCCGATTGTTCACGTTAATGAGTCGAAACACCGGTTTTGCCCCTTATAAAGCCCGTTTCACCCTACTGCGACCTCCATTTTCTTAGCGTTTTCTCACCAAGTTTCGTGATGATTTTGAAGTAAGGAATCTAGTTTTGGATTTGTCGAACTGCGGAGTCGTTGTACTACGAAGTCGCAGTTAAGTACATAGAGGTCGCGCACCGCGACAGTTGGGTACGGCGGATCCCAAGACCGCTCGTTGCCCCCGACCTCGGCGCAGTGACGCCGCCGGCGATCAGATTCCTCCCCTGGTTCGCGCCGGCGGCGGCGCTGGGCTCAGGGAGTGGTCGCGAAACCTTGAACGGCGTATTTGCCCGGAACGATAATCAGTCCGTCACCAATGGTTGGCGTCGCGAAGTGATTCAAGGTGGTCGTTGAGCGCTGCCACTTCACGGCGCCCGTTGCGGGATTCATAGCGACCAGCTCACTCGCGTTCCAATCGAGCGCCCACACGTAGCCGCCCGCGACAATCGGTGGACCCGGAGGCGACGCGGTGCTCGGTCCCCAGATTCGCGTGAAGCTGGGCGACGGCCCTGTCGTTACCGCGAGTGCGACTGTTCCGCTTTCGCACGCCGCGAAGATAACGGGAGTGGGCGTGCCGGCCACTTTCACGATGGCGGCCGCATCGGCGCCAAAGACTCCCGAGTTCGGATCCGTGCACACCTGTCCGGTGTAGAGCGCCGCTGCGGGACCCGATCCCAGAGCAGTCTCGTGAATGAGGTAGCCGTAACTATCGGCCGCGTGCTTACCCGCGACGAACAACAAGTTGTTGGTACCGGGCACCGGCACGGGACCAGCCGAGCCGAGGTCCCAGTCCTGGGCGGAAAGATTCGCCCAATCAGATGGTGCCCACTGACTGACTACCTTGAGTCCCGGGGTTAATTCAACAACGGCGTTAGCGCCATCAAAGGTGCTCGTGGAACTGCCGTTACCGGTGTCCACGATGAGGTTGCCTTGAGGAGTGACGAGCGCACCGTTGGTCGCCCATACGGCGCCTTCGGTGTTCGTGGGAACTTGGTAGTAACTCTCGGCTCCCGCGCCGGTACTCGGCACACCCACCACCCAACCGTGATACTTGCCGCAGTCTCCTGCGAGTCCGCCGAAGTTCACGTAAACGTGTCCGTATGCGAGAGTGAGCGCGGGACGTTGTTGCTGGGCGGCGATCGTGTAACCATTCGCCGTATTGGCGCCCGGCGGATCAATCAGGCGTTTCCAGAGAATCTGGTGAGTACGCAGCGACACGGCGTAAAGACGGTGGCGAATGTTCTGCCACTTGGTACTTCCATCCATCTCTTCGGCTGCCACGTAGATCACGTTGTGAGCCGTGTCGATCACGGGAGTGCCAGTGATGCCGAGCGGGTTGATGTTTCCGCAGTAGCTGCCGAGTCCCGGTGCTTGATCAATCACGCTGGTCGACACCGGCGTCGCGACGTGCAGGCGCCATGCCACTTTGCCGGTGCGCGGCACGAGGGCGTAGATGGTGTCGTGCTCCGTTGCCACCAAGATAAATCCGCCGTAGAGCAGCGGTTCGCCGTACACCGCACCATCGAGGTGCGTAGTCCACGCCGCGGAGTTGGCGAGACCGCCAATGGGGCCGGTCGCGGTGTCTAGACCCGTGCGCACATTGGTGTAGTCGTAGGTCGTTACCTGCGCACGATTGGATATCGCGCCGGCGACACTCAGTGACACTGTCGCCGCCACGGCCACCGCGAGCGGGACGAGTCGGCGACTCAATCGTGTGTGATCTCTCAGCGAACGGTTCACGCAGACTCCCTCGGGTCAGTGAATTAAATCTAGGGGTAACAACGGCGACGATGAGTGCGCCTTCTAGCGTGGGTCCATGGAGCAACGCCGCTACGTGCTGTTCGACCTCGATGGAACCTTGACCGATCCCTTCGAAGGGATCTTTAACTCCTCGGCCTACGCCTTAGAAAAGTTGGGCTACCCCGCCCCGAGCGTGGAGTCAGTTCGAAGCGTCATTGGTCCACCCATCCGCGAAGGTTTCGCAGCGCTGGGTGTGGCGCCCGAGAGAATTGATGAGGCCGTGGGGCTGTATCGCGAGCGCTACGTGCCGATCGGGCTGTTTGAAAATTTAGTCATTGACGGAATACCCGAGCTGCTTAATGAGCTGTTGAACGCGGACGTCGTCATGGGAGTCGCCACGTCCAAAGTTGAGAGTTACGCGCGCGAGGTTCTCTCGCATTTCGGGCTCGCCGATTTCTTTACCATCATTGCCGGAGCGTCGCTGCACGGCTCGAACGACACAAAATCCACGGTGATAAGCGACTGTTTGCATCGTCTGGCGCGTCGCGAGGACGAGCCGGCCATCATGATCGGCGATCGCCTGCACGACGTCGAGGGAGCAGCAAACAACGCAGTCGCGTGCATTGGAGTGAGTTGGGGTTTCGCCGAAGAGCGAGAGCTCGAAGACGCCGGTGCGCTCGCCGTCGTGGCAACGACTTCTGAACTTCGCAGCCAACTCGTTATTCATGGAGATCTGCCCGAAACACTGAGCACCACTGACTGGTCGGGCTCATAGGGTGGATAAAACAGTGGAGGAACAATGGCGACAACTCGACGCGCTCATGCAGTGTGGGACGGCACCTTAATTGACGGAACCGGTGAAGTCAGTTTTGACTCATCCGGCATTGGCACCTTCGCCGTGAGCTGGCCCGCGCGCTCCGAAACACCGAACGGCCAAACGAGCCCCGAAGAGCTCATCGCCGCGGCCCACGCGACCTGCTTTTGTATGGCCCTATCTAACGGACTCACCAAGGCGGGAACACCACCGAGTCAACTACGCGCCGCGGCGGAGGTTGACTTTCAACCCGGGACTGGCATCACGGGAATTCGACTCTTCGTCAGCGGCGAGGTCGACGGGCTGGACGCGGCTGGTTTCCAAGCAGCCGCCGACGACGCCAAAGCGAACTGTCCCGTCTCTAAGGCTCTCGCCGCCGTGCCGATTGAGTTAGTCGTTCAGTAATTCAGTGCGCGAAGAACGCTGCACGTCGTTGTGACTAATAGCTAAGTACGCCACGGCCAACACGATCAGCACGCTCCAGGCAATGGTGACGGGACCGTATCCCCAGTTCAGCCCACCGCGAACGTGCGAGACCGCGAGGTAGTCTGCCATCGATGCGCCGAGGGGGCGAGTTATGACGTACGCGAACCAGAAGTAGAACACGTGATGCGCTTTGGTTTTCCAATACGCCAGCGCGGGTATGGCAATCAGCGCTGCGAATAAGAACGTGGAACCCGCGTAGCGCAGGTGAAGCGTGCGAGCAGTCAAATCCCCTGCGGCGGTGCCCAGCGCGAAAGTAGTTAGGACCGCCGACCAGTAGAAGAACTCTCGACGAGTCGTATTAATCGAGTGAATCGACAGAGTCTTTTCGGAGCGCTGCCACAGAATAAATACCGCTGTGAGCACCACCGCGTAAAAGAGCGTGGACGCGAAGTAGGGAATATGTAGGCCAATGTGTAAAACGTCGGCCGCCATGGTTCCAAAGACGCTCACCATCACCACGGCGAGCCAGTATGTCCAGGTGTAAAAGCGACGACGTGAAAACTGCCACGCGATAGCGACCGCAAATGCGACGAATCCAATTGGAACTGAAACGGGTCCTCCGAGTCGTTTGACGAGGTAGTCCGAAGCGGCTTCTCCCATTCCGGTGGTTAAGACCTTGATTACCCAGAAGGCCACCGTTATCTCGGGAACTTTGATCCCCATGGGAGTGCTGAAGCGATGGCGACCGCTCAACTGTGGTTCGCTCACCAATGAACTCCTTGTTGAAATAAGTTTTGGGAGTTCACCTTAGAACGCTCGAGTTACCGTCCTACGAACGAGGAGCTCTTCGATTCTGCGGCGCTCCGCTAGGCCAACCAGATGCGCCGTCCTCGAGGGCCACGGCGACGCCATTGAGCATCCCGCACACCATTCGATAAAAGCCGACCAACATCACCAACTCGATCATCTGCGAATTCGAATAGCGACGGGACAAGGCGTTCCACGTGAAATCGCTCACGGCGTTGAGGCTGCAGAGTTCATCGGCGAGGTCAATCAGCGAGAGATCGTCCGGTGACCATTCGCGACTATCCACGTCGCAGATGCGCGAAATTTCGTCGTCGCTCACGCCGGCGGCGCGACCAATCGTGATGTGCTGAGAGAACTCGTACTCGCTTTCGCTGCGCCATCCAACGCGCAAGATCACTATTTCGCGGCTCCGCGAGTCGATGTCGCCCGCTTGCAACAGATGACCGCCAAGGGCCATGAACTGCTTCATGAGCGGCCGATTGTGCGCGAGAGTGTTGAAGATATTAAGAGCGGGTGCCCCATCAGGTCGAGGAAGCGGCGCGATTCGTGGACGCTCGGGGGTGGGAAAACTCACGATGAACTCCTCATTGACGTGCGGAGATGGCGTCTGCGCTTCGGGCCCAGTTCTGATGACGACGAACGGTGCTGTTGCGCACCGCTTAGCTAACTACTTGACGAGGTCGTCGGCGACTTCCATGCCCTTGCGCCATACGGAGCGGGCAATGATCTTTGACACATCGGCGCGATCGGCGTAGCGCATGGCGATGTCGCGACTCTCTTCTAAGAGTCCTTCGCTCAGTAACGTCGGATTGAGTCCGAGTGACAAGAAGCGGTTATTAGAAACCACCAAATCGTTCTCGGCCGCTTCGCGTCGCGGGTTCGGTAGGTTCGCGATCTTGGTGTCGGTCAGACGAGAAATCAGTTCCGCCAAATCACGGACCCGGTACGTCTCGGCCACTTGGTTAAAGACCGACGGCTTGTCGCCGCGCTCGGGCGGATTGTTGAGCGCGATTTCAATGCAGCGCACCGTGTCGCGAATGTGAATGAAGGCGCGCGTCTGGCCGCCGGTACCGTGCACGGTGAGCGGGTGACCAATGGCCGCCTGCATCAAGAATCGATTCAGTACCGTGCCGTAGTCACCGTCGTAGTCGAAGCGGTTGATGAGTCGCTCGTCGAGAGCGGTCTGGGGAGTTTGGGTTCCCCACACGATGCCTTGGTGCAGGTCGGTGATGCGCAGTCCATCGTTGTTCGCGTAGAAGGCAAAGAGCAACTGATCGAGCGTTTTGGTGAGGTGATAGACCGAGCCAGGATTCGCCGGGTGCAGGATCTCGCGAGCCAGGTCGCCGTCGGGCGTGGGGACCTTGACGGTCAAGTAGCCCTCGGGAATTGGGGCCGAGCCCGACCACCCGTAGCCGTAGACACCCATCGTGCCGAGGTGAACCAACGCGACGTCAAGTCCGAGGGTCGTTATGGCACAGAGCAAGTTGTGCGTTCCGCGAACGTTGTTGTCCACGGTGTAGCGCTTGGCCTTGTCGTTGCGCATTGAGTACGGCGCAGCGCGCTGCTCTCCGAAGTGCACGACGGCGTCCGGTCGAAGTTCAGTCAGAAGATCAACGAGACGGTCGTACTCCGTAGCGATGTCCAAATTGACGAAGCCGAGTTCCTTGCCCGAGACTTCCTTCCACACGCGCACCCGTTCGCCCATGGGGCGAATGGGGGTAAGCGATTCCACTTCGAGTTCAATGTCAATATTGCGGCGACTGAGGTTGTCAACAATCGTGACCTCGTGACCAATGTCACTCAAGTGCAACGAGGTCGGCCAACCGCAGAATCCGTCTCCGCCAATAACGAGAACTTTCACGTGACTACTCCTAGGTCGAACCGTTCGCAGTGCGCGAGATCGGTGGCTGCCGCGGTGCCGCGGCTTCGATATACCCTCCATTTTTACTAGACCAGAACCACGTTTTCTGTTACGAATGCGTTCCAATCGGCCCGCGCGCGTGGCCTAACGAGCAGAGCGACGACGAGCTTTGGACTTCGTGATCCAACTCGGACTCCATCCACCGTCGGCGGAGTTCAGGTTGGTTCCCGGAGCAACGATGGCATCAATCGCGTCCAAGGTGGCTGCATCTAAGTGAACCTCGGGAGCGTTTAGTTGACTCTCGAGTTGCTCCATCGTGCGCGGACCAATGATCGCCGACGAGATCGCCGGGTGCTCTAAGACAAAGGCCAGCGACATTTCCACCATGGAAATGCCGGCGTCGCTCGCGACCTGCGCGAGTTGAGTCACGACGTCGAGTTTGCGTTGATTCTCAGGAAGTTCGAGGTCGTAGCGCGCCGGTATTCGCGAGGCGCGTCGACTGGTGTTGTCCTTGCCCGCGCCAAAGCGTCCCGACAGCCAGCCTCCGGCGAGCGGACTCCACGGCAAGACGCCCATGCCGTACTTGAGCGCCAACGGCAAAACGTCACGCTCAATTCCACGTACGAGAATTGAGTACGGGGGCTGTTCGGTCATGAATCGCTCGCGGCCTCTCTTTTCGGCGACCCACTGGGCCTCGACAATCTGCTCGGCGGGGAACGTGGAACTACCGAAGTTGCGGATCTTGCCTTGGTGAACAAGATCACTGAGCGCGCCCAGGGTCTCATCGATATCTACTGACTCGTCGGGTCGATGAATTTGATAGAGATCGATGTAATCCAGCCCCAGTCGACGCAAGCTGTTTTCACACTCCGCCATGATCCAACGTCGCGAGTTTCCTTGAGCATTCGGATCGTCGCCCATGTTGCCGTGAACCTTCGTCGCCACCA
>JANXTQ010000280.1 GCA_025352305.1 Actinomycetes bacterium | reverse complement strand
GTGCGAGCCAGAGTGGAAATCGATGGAGAGTCGCGAACGCAACGCGTCATCATGTCGCGCCGCGTGGCGTCCGACAGGGCGTGGAAGGCTCGATCTGCCCAGAGTTCATTGTCTTTTTCTACAACCATTTAGTTGTATGTTAGCGCCTGAGTACTGCCGGGCGCGCCCCGCATTGACGCACTGCGCTGCGCACGGTGCCGTACTTCGAAGCGGTGACGTTGCGTAGATTCGTAGGTATCGGCGCAGTGCAACATGGCCCACCTGCGACGACGCGAGCGCTACTGTCACCCAGAGTTGCCGTAGTTTCGTGAGCTGCTCCGGCGGCGCCCACAACGACGTGGAGAAGGAGTTTTTTCGATGGAATCACGAGGCGGGTACTCCCCGGTCATTACGTCGGCCGACGGATCTGTTGAGGTGCACCTCGAAGTTGACCACCCGGGATTTTCTGATCCGCTCTATCGACAGCGGCGAAACAACATCGCACGACTGTCGCTCAACTACGTACCCGGTGACCCGATCCCCTACGTTGAGTACAGCGACATCGAGCACTCCGTCTGGGCGGTGGTCTCGAAGGAACTGTCGTCTCGTCACGACCAATTCGCCAATGATGCTTATCGAGGTGCCAAGGCATCGTTGCAACTGCCTACCGAGTCCATTCCTCAACTCAGCGACGTTTCAAAACTGCTCGAGCCCTTGACCGGATTCACCTACCAACCCGTAGCGGGCTTAGCCCCCCTACGAGAGTTCTACGGCTCCTTTGCGCGACGCTGTTTTTTTTCTACGCAGTACATCCGTCATTCGTCCGTGCCCCAGTACACCCCCGAACCCGACATCATTCACGAAGTCGTTGGTCACGCGAATCAGTTAGCCGATCCCAAAATTGCCGAAATCTATTTGGCGGTGGGCGAGTCCGTGAAGCGCAGTGAAACTCCGGGCGCACTGGAGTTCCTGTCACGCGTTTTTTGGTTCACCCTGGAGTTCGGCGTCGTACTTGATCACGGCGTACCCAAAGCGTACGGAGCGGGAATTTTGTCGTCCGTCGGTGAACTCGACACCTTTCAGAGTGCCACGATCCTGCCGTTGGACTTCGTGGAAATGGGCCGAGAGCAGTACGACATCACCAAGTTTCAACCAGTGTTATTTTCTCTCGGTTCTGAAGCAGAGATGTACGACCGGCTACTGGAGTTCTACTCAATCTACGGCGACGACTACTTCGAACAGATTTCGGCCGTCGCCTAAATCGAATCGTTAACTGCGAACACGGAATCGCCGCAGCGCCACGAACATCCACAGCGCTTCCACAACGCCGAAGGGCCACGCACCGCTCAAAAATCCGTACGCACTCGACAGCGCACAACCAACAGCGAAACCCGCAACGAAGTAGCGACCACGCGACTCCAGCGCGTACATCGTGATCATGAAGCTGAGCGCACACACTCCAAAAATTGTGACGGCGGTCACGACGCGGCACCGCTCAGTTGGACCATGTCCCATTCTCGTCTGATCCGGTGGTTAAGGGTGTCGTTGTAGCGTTTGAGAGTGGACCTCGTTCGGCTTCAACCCAGTACGTTTGTTTCTCAACTCACCGACTTGACTCCCGCTTCGCTCTGGCCCGTCGTGTCCGACCCCCTCCTTCTGAGCGAGCTTTCCAGCGAACTTCAAGAGGTTCGAATTGTCAGAGGCGGTCCGGTCTCGCTCGGCACTGAGTTTGACGGCGACCAACTTCGTGGCGAGCGGCGATGGACGACACGATCGACCGTGACGCAGTACGAAGAGAATTCACTCTTTGAATGGACTGTGGGCGATTTGCACCGTCCGGTTTCGCGGTGGAGTTTTCTCATTGATAGTGCTCAGGGCGTAACGACACTGACCCACAAGGTGGTTCTCTGTGGAGGCCCGTCGCCACTCAGTACCTATATCGACGAAAACCCCCATGACGCTGAAAACGTCATTAATCAGCGCCTCGACGACCTTCGCAGTCGCATGGCGACGACGATCGCTGGATTGTTAGCGCTCGCTCACCAGCGGTTGACCTAGCCAGCGAACCGGTTCGCTCGGTATCTCGATGTGAAGACGCACTCGAGCAAGTGGCGTGGCCCGAAACCATGGCTGCGAACGCGGGCACGCCCGTCGATCTGGCTCCGGATCGAGAGGAGCTACACAGGTGATGGACGTGAATGAAGGGCGAACCAGACACCTCGATGCTCGCAACGTGCACGTGTCAGATCCGCAAGGTTTTGAAGATGCGCTCGCGGATCTATGTCGAAAGGTCCGAGCGCTTCAGGTCAAAGAGGACGCACAGATTCTCGCGGTCGACGGCCAATTTTCTTCCAGTGAAGAGCGAGATCCTTTCACCTCCGATCTCGATCACGCGATAGCGCACGCGTCGCAGCGACTCCATCCGCCCCGAACGGCGATTGGACGAGCGTTGTCTAACCTCAGCGTCAAACTTGATCGCAACGTCCACGATGTCTCGACGCCTCAATATCCAGGAGCTGATACGACCCAACTGTGAGTATCTTGAAACGACCCCGCTCAAATGATCGCTTTCGCTCGGCCCCCGTCGCGGGGCTGACCACGACACGTCAGTTGGTCGGCTTCATTCGTGCGACGCACGCCGGACCGACGTTGGTCGTAACGGCCGCTACGACGGCACTCGCTCTCGCCGCGGGACGAGGTGAAGGAACTTTGTGGGTTAGCGCAGCGGTCCTGGCGGGCCAGTGTTCGGTCGGTTGGTCCAATGACGCAATCGACGCGGATCGTGACGTTCGCGTTAATCGGCTGTCGAAGCCGGTGGTCGCCGGACTCGTTACGAAGAAACAGATCGCCAATGCGTCCGTCGCGGCCTTCGTTCTCTGCGTCGTGCTGTCGCTGGCATCGGGTTGGCGCGCCGCGGCGGTTCACATTGTGGCGGTCCTATCGGCAATTGCCTATAACGCGAAACTGAAGGCGACGGTCTTCAGCCCCGTGCCCTACGGCATTTCGTTCGCCCTGCTCCCGGCCTTCGTGACGCTTGGTCTACCCGCACACGGTTGGCCCCAGGTCGTCGTGATGATTGCCACGGGGACCATTGGCGTCGGAGCGCACATGGTTAATGCTGTCGCCGACATCGACGACGACGCGGCCACCCTCGTTCGAGGCCTTCCCCAGCGCCTCGGCGCGCGGCGATCGCTGGATGTCGGCGCGGCGCTGCTACTAATCGCCGGTGTCCTCGTTGCCCAGCGCTGCGCCCATCGTGAACTCGCCTACTGGCTCGTTGGCGTACTCGCGGTCGTTGATGGAGGCGTACTCCTTGCGGGAGCCACCGCTCGACCGCGCGTCGCGTGGCGCCTCGCCATGCTCGCGGCGGTGATCTGTCTCGCAATTTTCGTTGTAGGCGGCGGATCTCTCGTTTCCGCGCGCTGACATCGCCTGAGCGTTCACGACGTTCGCCATCACCACTCTCAGTTTCTGTTTCGTCAGGTGACGTAACGTTTGTGCTGTGACTATTGAATATCGACTCGCGACCGCAGAGGACATGAACGGTTACTTCGCCCAGGCCGCGCGGGCTTTTCATCGTCAGTCGCCGCAAGGCGAAATTGATCACTTCTCGTCCACCTTCGACTTTGCACGAACTCGAGTTGCGATTGATAACAACGTCATCGTGGGCACCCTGCGATCGTGGCCGAGTGAGTTCACCGTGGCTGGTCCTCGAACAATTCCCGTTTCCGCACTGACCAATGTCACGGTTTCAGCGACCCATCGCCGGCAAGGAATCTTGACGTCGATGATCGTTGGCGACCTGCGAGACAGCGCAGCGCGCGGCGAATTTGCTTCCATTTTGATTGCTTCGGAGTATCCGATCTACGGCCGCTACGGATACGGAGCCGCCATCGAGAACGCGGCGTATCGAATTGAAACCACGGGACTGACCTACGTGGCCCCGAGTGAAGGACGAGTCGAGATATGCGATATTTCCGAGCTTCGCGGGGACGCTCCGGCAATATATGAGCGTCACCGACTGAGCCAGCCCGGAGCCATTGAACGAAGTGACAGTTGGTGGGACCGTTTTTGCCGCATCGTGAATATCGAAAGCATGGAACCACGCAAAGGCTTCTGTGCTCGTTACGTCGCGCCCGACGGATC
>JANXTQ010000255.1 GCA_025352305.1 Actinomycetes bacterium | reverse complement strand
AACTCGGAGGCCCGGTGAATGCAGGTGCCTTGGTGCTGCGAGGCGACGTCGCACTGGACCCCGTCGTGAGCGGAGGCGGACAAGAAAGGGGGCGCCGCGGCGGAACGGTGGACGTTGCCGCCGCAGTGGGCCTCGCCGCCGCCGTGCGCGCGACGAAGCGCGACCGAGACAGTGCGCTCGAGAGCACCACTCGCTTCACCAGCGAACTACGAAATTTCTTTGCCGGAGTGAAAGGAGTCACTCTGACTGCCCCGGGCGCGCGTCTGCTTCCTGGACACGTGCACCTCACCGTTGACGCAGTGGCGAGTGACGAACTGCTCTTTGTTTTGGATCAGTCGGGAATCTGTGCGTCGGCAGCGTCGAGTTGCTCGAGTGGAGCGGGAGTTGCGAGTCACGTCTTGGCGGCGATGGGTATGGACGCCGCGCGCGCCAAGGGCGCCGTACGTTTTACCCTCGGCGCTGAGACCACCGCCGAGGACGTAGCGGCCCTGCGCCACGCCTTTAGCGGTGCAATGGATCAACTTCGAGGTCACTAGCGAGCGTCCAACTGGCAGAATGGACGGGTGAAGATCCTGGTGGCAATGAGTGGGGGAGTGGACTCTTCGGTTGCGGCGGGACTCCTCGTCGAGCAGGGCCACGACGTTGTGGGCGCGACGTTAAAACTGTGGGGGGGCGCGTCTGACTCAGGGTGTTGCTCGGTCGCTGACGTTGATGACGCTCGTCGAGTCGCTCAGGTGCTCGGAATTGACCACCACGTCTTCAACTACACCGAGGAGTTCGAGCGCGATGTGGTCGCCCCTTTTGTGGCGGCACACGCCCAGGGGGTTACACCGAATCCCTGTATTGAGTGCAATCGTCACATCAAGTTCGACCTCTTTTTTCAGCGCGCCGCACGTCTCGGATTCGAGGCCGTCGCGACGGGACACCATGCGAGAATTCGACGTGACGCCACGCGCGCACAGCTCGTTCGCGGCGTCGATCCCGCGAAGGACCAGAGTTACGTTCTCGGGTATCTGAACGAAGCCACGATTAACTCACTTCTTTTGCCCATTGGCGATATGACAAAAGAACAGGTGCGCCAACGTGCCGAAAGCTACGGCCTGCGCACGTGGGACAAGCCCGACTCGCAAGACGTGTGCTTCATTGAAGCGTCGAAGGGACGCGAAGCATTTCTCGCTCCTCGAATCGCGCTGAGCTCGGCGGTAGTAATTGATCGAGAGAGTGGCGACACCATTGGCACGGTGCCAGCGGCGCAGTTGGTGACCGTTGGTCAGCGACGCGGGATCGCTGCGGGCAGAGACGGCGAACGGCGTTTTGTGACCCACGTCGATCTACAGCGGGGCCGCGTCGAAGTGGATCGCCTGGCCGCGATTCTCATCCGCGAGATCGAAATCGATCCCAACTCATGGCACGTGATTTACGACGAGTTGAACCCCGGCACTCGAGTTCTCGTCCAGGTCAGCGCTCACGGTCGGGTCCTCGCGGCCTCGATTAGCGCCGACGGGAGATCTGTCCTCGTGCTCGATGACGCCGTACGACCGGTTGCGCCGGGACAAACGGTGGTGCTCTATGACGCTGAGGACCCTGATGTGGTGATCGGCGCAGGTGTGGTCTCTTCGTCGTGAGTGATCCCAGCGAACGAGCAGTTCAGCTGCGTGAGCTGATTTCGTTTCACAACGAGGCCTACTTCGTTCACGACGAACCCGCAATCGCCGACGCAGAGTACGACGTTCTCATTCGCGAGTTGCGTGAACTTGAAGCGAATCATCCGGAAATTGCGACCACTGACTCCGTGAGTAATCGAGTGGGCGCTCGCGTGTCGGAAACCTTCTCGTCGGTTCAACACGCTGCGGCGATGTTGAGTCTCGACAATGCCTTTGATTCATCGGAACTGCGATCGTGGTGCGAGCGGATGTCGAAGGCCACGCAACGTTCGAGTGACGAACTCGTTTTTTCAGTCGAGCCGAAGATTGACGGACTGGCCATGAGCATTACGTATGAAAATGGCCAACTCACTCGGGCAGCGACTCGCGGTGACGGACGGGTCGGTGAAGAGGTAACGGCCAATGTCCGCACTATTGCCAACGTTCCGCACACTTTGTCGTCGCTGACGGGCACCGGCCGTCTCGATGTGCGCGGTGAGGTATTTCTAGCCAAAGCTGATTTTGAGGCGATGAATAGTCGCCAGCGCGCCGAGGGTGCCAAAGAGTTCGCCAATCCGCGCAACGCCGCGGCGGGTTCACTGCGTCAAAAGGACCCCACGATGACAGCACAACGTCCGTTGTCGTTTCTGGCGTACCAACTCGAGATCATCGACGGCTACCGCAATCTGGCGTCGCTAACGCAACATCGCGAGACACTCGCCTTGATTGGCGAAATGGGATTTTTCATCGCTCCCGAGACGCGCAGCGAAGTGGGTCCGGACGCGATGATCGCGCGATGCGACTGGTTCGAATCTCATCGCCACGACCTGCTCTACGAAATTGACGGTGTCGTTGTCAAGATC
>JANXTQ010000215.1 GCA_025352305.1 Actinomycetes bacterium | reverse complement strand
GAACGTGGTCGGAGTGGAGAAACGCGTAAGTAATACGTTGTCAATGCTGCCGGCCCCGTCGGCGTTGGCCCACGTGATTGCGTCGCGCAAGGTGCAGGTGCTGTTGGTACTTACTAAGCACACGGCCTGCGAAATAGATGTGGGGCTGTCGCCGGGCGTGCCCACGTAGTAGCTGTGATTTTGTACGGTGGCGTACGCCGCCGGCACGGCGATCACTAAAGCACTCGTTGTCACTACCGCGCTGAGGGCAACGTAGTGCACTCCTCGACGAATTGCTTTTACATTGAGGCGGTGAGTGCTCACGTCGGGCCCGTCTTTCTGCTCGTTCACAATGAACGGCCATAAAGAAATTACCCAACCGTGGGCCTTTCGGGGTGCAGCACTCGTCAGATTTACCGAATTTGGCTAATCAGTCCACTGCGCATACGAAGTGGCAGCCACCCAACTCGGCGAGAAAATCTCTGCGACACTGACAGAACGATGTCTACAACAACTAATCCTGACTTCGACGAGCCTTCCCTTCGCTCGAGCTCTCTCGAGACGCTCGCGTCGGGCGGATTTAATCAAGGGGCAATTTACGACGCCGGACGACCGTCCTATACCCGCGACGCCGTGACCTTTCTCGTTCAATTCTTAGGTCTGAGAGCCGAACATCGAATGGCTGAAATCGGCGCCGGCACCGGAAAATTCACCGAACATCTACTCAACTGTGGAGCCGAGATTGTTGCGGTCGATCCTTGCGACGACATGCGCAAGATATTTCACGAGCGGCTGGGAAATGTGAAGATCGTAAAAGGCACCGGCGAAAAGATTCCCCTCGAGGATCACAGTTGCGATGCCGTGGTGGTCGCTCAGGCATTTCGCTGGTTCGATCCGCGTCGAGCACTCGCTGAGTTCACACGGGTCCTTACCGACAACGGGCGAATTGGACTGATTTGGACCGAACGCGACGAAAGTCTGCCGTGGGTCAGGGACCTCAGCCACACCATGCAGTGGGACTCGCGTCAGCCGTACCGGGTCGGTACTGATTTCGGTGCGATCGTCGAAACGAACTCTGATTTTTCCTATATCGATCGGCGAAGATTCCGCTTCGTTGACGAACTGGACCACGATCGGCTTCGTCAACGCGTGTTGTCAACTAGTTGCATCTCCTCGGCAGAACTGGCACAGCGAGCAGCGATCATGGCCGGCGTCGATCGAGTTATTGCGAAGCTGCCCCTTGTTGTTCAGATGCCGTACATCCGTGACGCCTACGTGTGTTCGAGAACGCCACTCGACGCGCAACGTGAGTTGGCGTGAGCTCCACAACGGTTCACGGAACCAGCAGCGCCGGATACGAGCCTGTCGTTGAGGAGTTCGTCAGAAACTTTCACGATCGTGGCGAAGTAGGGGCCGCCCTGTGCGTTTACGTGAACGGCGAAAGCGTCCTCGATATTTGGGGTGGTTGGGCGGACCCCGTTCACCGCGTGCCCTGGCGCCACGAAACACTGGTGAACATCTACTCCGCGGCCAAGCCGCTATTGGCGGTCAACCTTTTACGGCTCATCGATCGCGGGCTCATTGGTTTGGACGATCCGGTGACGTCAATATGGCCCGAATTTGGCGCACACGCGAAGGACCACGCGACGATTCGTCACGCACTGTGTCATCGCGCGGGCGTACCGGCGATTCGCCGTGATCTCACCAACGACGATCTGTGGCAGTGGGACGCCATGTGTGACGCGCTAGCAAACAGTGAGCCCTACTTCGAACCGGGAACACGTCACGTGTATCACACCAATACCTACGGGCATCTCATTGGAGAAATCACGCGGCGAGTGAGCGGCCAGTCGCCACGTGACGCCCTGCGCGACGTGGCCGCGCTCGTTAACGTCGACGTGCTCGTAGGTCTCAGCGACGTAGATATTGATCGATGCGCCACCGTCAACTTTGACGTGGCCGCTTCGCCAGCGCGTAGCTCGAGGACATCGGAGTCGTCGAAAGACGACGAGACCGCGAACATGATTTCGCGCGGCTACTTCAACCCTCCGGGTTACTCGTCATTCGGCGTCGTTAACTCCGTTGAGTGGCGCCGAGCCCAAGTTCCCTCGACCAATATGCACGCCACGGCTCAGGGTCTGGCCCGTTGGTACGACGTGCTGCTCGAACCGGGCACTTTGTTGTCGAGTCAAATGTTGATCGAGGCAACGAAACCCCAATCGAGTGGGTTCTGTCCGGTTCTCGGCGAAGAAACGGTCTTTGGCCTCGGGTTCAAGCCGACGTCCGAGCGACGTCCATTTGGAACAAGTCTCACGAGTTTTGGACATTTCGGAACGGGTGGAGCGCTGGGATTCGCCGATCCCACACGCAGGGTCGCGTTCGGTTACGTGATGAATCATGTCATTCCTCGGTGGCAGAGCAGCCGAAATCGCGCGCTCATTGATGCGCTTTACTCCGTTCTCAGATAACAAAACTCGAGACTGAACTACTGGCCGGCGCCGTTGCAAGTTCAGCATCGAGCACCAAATTTCAACGTGCGCGACTACTTCGTTACACTTCGCCAATGACCGACGAGGGTGCGATGTTGCCCGTCGCGGAGCGCAAGTGGTATCAACCAGTACCGCTACGCCACGACCTGGCACCCATTAGCGCAAAGCGCGCCTACGGCGAAGTGCTCTTCGTGTATGGATGCTTTTTCTTGGCCTCGATCTCGAGCGCGGTGATCAGCCTCGTTACGCGGTATCGAACTGGATCACTGACGTGGGCCCAGTCAATTCCTTCTTCCATCAACCAAATTGCCGTCGCCGCGTTAGCCGTGACGGTGCCACTACTTTTTTCACTTCGCCGGGGAGTTCGACTCAGTGATTTCGGCCTATCGCGCGATATTTTTCAACGACCGGCCCAAGCAACACGTATTGCGGCGTGGGCCGCATTAGCCATCGTGCTGGGCGCCGTCGTTATCACCGCGCTGAGCGCTCGGCGTTTCCCCTTCCCCACGCATACGGGGCCAAATCTCTTGATCGAACTACTGCACTCGATGCAGGCGGGCCCTCTCGAAGAGATTGTGGTTCTGGGCTTTGTCGTGACCACCTTGCAACAGGCGCGGCGTCCACTGTGGGAAGTTGTGGCGATTGCGCTGGTCCTGCGCGACGCATTCCACGTCTACTACGGCTGGGGCGCCCTGGGAATATTCGTGTGGGCGTCGATATTCATTTGGTTGTACTTGCGATTTAGGACGTTGATTCCCTTGATCATTGTCCACTCGACCTGGGACGTCTTCGGGGTCTTAGCTCAGTACTACCACGCGATTGGAATCGTGCTGTTTCTCGGAATTCTCACACTGTTGAGCGTCGCCAGCGCTACGTGGATTGTTGTGAGATCCGCGAATAAAAACACGGTGTACGTCTCTCGACGATAAACGGGGCACCCCTGTGGGCGAATCTATGCTCGCGCCATGGCCGAACCACTCGTAACGTATCCCAACTCGCAGCCTTTTCCTGGCGTTATTGGACGAACTCTCGAGTCGTCATCTCCCGCGTGGCCGCTTCGAGCGAGCGCGCCCGACGGCGCACCGAACGTCGTCGTCATTGTGCTCGACGACGTGGGGTACGGACAGTTGTCCGCATTCGGTGGTCTGTGCTCCACACCCAATATCGACCGACTGGCGCAGCGGGGCCTTCGCTTCTCCAATTTTCACACGACGGCGCTGTGTTCTCCCACTCGAGCCTGTCTACTGACCGGGCGAAACCATCACACCGTTGGTTTGGCCGCAATCACCGAGATGTCGTTGGGTTACCCGGCGTTAAACGCCACGATGGGTTTTGAGCACGCAATGCTGTCTGAGATATTGGTGGCACGCGGCTACAACACTTTCTGCGTTGGCAAGTGGCACCTCACTCCACCGCAGGAGACCACGGCGGCCGGGCCCTTTGATCGATGGCCCCTCGGGCGGGGTTTTGAGCGCTACTTCGGCTTTCTCGGCGGCGACACCGACCAGTTCCATCCAGCGCTCACGTACGACAACCACACGGTGCGCCAAAGCAGGACTCCCGAAGAGGGATACCACCTCAACGCCGACCTGGCTGATCACGCGATTGATTTCATCAAGGACGCCCACACCTGCGCGCCCGACAAACCCTTTCTTCTCTGGTACGCCACGGGTGCGGGCCACGCCCCGCACCAGGTCGAACCCGAATGGGTCGAGCCGTACCGCGGACGCTTTGACATGGGTTGGGACGAGTACCGACGAATAACTTTTGCCCAACAGTTGGAGTTAGGTCTTATGCCGGCCGGCACGGAACTTTCCGAGCGGGACCCCGACGTTGAGCCGTGGGACTCGCTGAGCGATGATGCTCGCCGCATGTACGCGCGTCAAATGGAGGTCTACGCAGGGTTTCTTACTCAAACCGACCACCACATCGGTCGAGTCATTGACTTCATCGACGGCCTCGGTGAGTTGGACAACACGATTATCATCTGCGTCTCTGACAACGGCGCGAGCGCCGAGGGTGGCGAACACGGAACGCGAAATGAAGGTCTCTTCTTCAATCTGGCGCCCGAACGACTGGAGGACAACCTCGAGGTCTTCGATATTTGGGGTAGTCAAGATACGTTTAATCACTACAGTTGGGGCTGGACGTGGGCCGGCGACACTCCGTTTAGACGTTGGAAACGAGAGACCTATCGCGGTGGAGTTACTGATCCGTGCATTGTGAGCTGGCCGGCATCAATTTCCGCTCGCGGCGAAGTGCGTAGTCAGTTCCTGCACGCCATTGACGTTCTGCCGACGCTGCTCGAAGCTATTGGTATCGATGCGCCCGACCGCGTGCGCGGAGTCACGCAGTCGCCCATTCAAGGAACGAGTTTTGCTTACGCCTTCAATGACCCCGACGCACCGAGTCGCCACCACACGCAACTTTTTGAGATGTTTGCTCACCGCGCCGTCTACCACGATGGATTCAAGGCCGTCTGTCCCTACCCCGGTCGCAGCCTCGCCGAAGCCGTCGACAAGGGTCACCCTTTCGGCACTGCACTGAGCGAAGCGATCCTCGACGAGCTCGACGAGCACGACTGGGAGCTCTATAACTTGAACGAAGATCCCGCAGAATGCCACGACATCGGACCGAGCAGTCCCGAAAAATTACAGGAGATGAAAGCTCTGTGGTGGAGCGAAGCGGAACGAATCGGCGCGCTTCCTCTGGCCGCAACGGGAATAACGCGTCTATTCACGCGCCGTCCCACGGTCGGAGCGCCACGAAAGGTGTACGAAATATTTCCGGGTGGTTCCCCCATTTCCTTTGCCGCGGCGCCACGGGTGAACAATCGTGCGCACTCCATCACCGCATTCGTCGAGATTCCCAACGCCGACGTAGAAGGAGTACTGCTCAGCCACGGAAATCGTCACGGTGGCTACGCGCTCTACGTCGCTGAGCGACGACTGCACTTCGTACACAACTATTTAGGTCTTCGACGTTTCACCGTATCGAGCGACTCGCCGATACCGGTGGGATCAACGACACTTCGAATGGAGTTCGCGCCGACTGGTCCGGCTCAGTTTCTCAAAGGACTCGGTACTCCCGCGCAGGTCCGATTGTTTTACGGTGAGCAGGTAGTGGGATTTGGCGAACTGGAGTACACCGTGCCGAGTACCTTTTCCACCACTGGGGTCAGTTGCGGTCTCGCCTACTTCGACACTATTGATCCCGTCGCCTACAACGCTCCATTCGAATTCACCGGCACACTGCACAAAGTGGTTTTAGACGTGACGGGCGATCTAATTATTAATCCGGAGGCCGAAATTACGCGGATGATGACGGAACAGTAGTTTCGTCACTTTCGAAAAAACACGGCCCGCCGTCTAGGTCGGCGGGCCGTGTCTAAGCGTTAGATCTACTTCTTGGGCTTGACGTACTCGTAGGCGCCCACGTCACACGTGCCCCCCTGCGGTCGCGCGACTGCGCGCGCGTCAACGCTCGGGCAAGTTATGTTGTTCGCCTTATTCAGTGCGGACGAGCCAGGAACAGTAAATGCCGCGGTCAGGATCGTCCCCCCGTTATTGGCAAGAGGCTTAACTTTCGGCGAGGAGTTCACTTGATCGCCCATCGCATTGAAATGGCACGAATTTCCATTGTCTATGTTGAATCCCACCGAGGCGTCCGGGGTGAAGCCCCAACAGTTCTGCCACGGCTTGGAACTGGCGACGATGCTGTTACGAAATGTCACATTGGAACCGGCCTCCGTACCAATGACCACGTTGTTTCCCACTCCACTCGGACCCGCCATGGAGATATTGGCGATGGTGGAATTGGTGAAAGCCGCGTTGTTGTACAACAAGAAGCCCCAGTTGTACGAACCCGCCGTAACCGAGGTCGTGATATTGGAGAAAGTTGCGTTGACGAAGTTGTACTTACCCGAGGTGCTAACGCCATCGCTGCTCACGATCGTTCCTTCCCCGTACGGGTTGCTCGACGAGGTGAGATGGGGATTCACGCTGATCGTTGAGTTGCCTGCGGTGAAGTTGGTTGCCTCAAAGTGATCGTTACTAAAGATCAGCCCACCTTGGGTGTCGTGGTCCGCCGTCACGCTAAAACCAACAATCTGGGTGTTGTTGTAAGTAGCGAGATCGGTGTTATAGATCGCTCCACCATGAACTACGCCCCAACCGCCTCGAGCAATGATCGTCGCTCCCGAGATAGTTAAATTATTTGCGAAGAGATCGGACGAGTTCTCGAGCGCGCCACCATACACGTCGGTCTCGGTCGAGGAAAACGTGGTACCCGCGAGGTCGGCAATGGCCGTGGTGTTCGTGATGGATACCGAATTCAAAGTGCTGTAGTCGTCCAGGTAAACGGCGCCGCCGTAGATGTACGCGCCCGCCACGCTTGACGCGTGGGCATTGGTGCCCGAAATTGTTAGCCCCGTCATGGCCCAATCGGCGTAACTATCAATTGCCCCGCCGTAGATGTATCCAGCGTTGACGTTCGTTGCTGAAATGTGAACGTTGGTGAGCGTTCCCGGTGAGTCGAGGTAGAACGCTCCGCCGTATGCGTAGCTTCCTGAGGCACTGACTTTGGTGCCGGAGATGCTCACACCCGAGATCGCAACGTTCTCGGAGTTCGATGAAACGCACACGGCTCCGCCTTCGACTGTTCCGGAGTGGTTAGTTGCCTGGGTTCCGCTAATGGATCCGCCCGTCCAATTGGTAGTTCCGCCTTCGGTGTACAACGCGCCGCCGTAGATGGTCGAGCCCGTCTGACTTAGAGAGTTGCCCGTCATCGTCACGTTCGACAGATTCAAAACGTACGCATTATTAAAGATTCCCGCGCCGTAGTTACTCCCCAATCCACCGCTGATCGTATTGGAGTTGACATAACTGTTGGTCACGCTGAGGTTGTACTCATTGTCAATGCCCGCGCCCGAGCCGCCGTAGGTTTCTGCGTTGTACGAGATCGAGCTGTTGGAAATATCCATGCTCTCGTCGTTGTAAATACCCGCTCCCAGTGACGAGGCGCCGCCATAGCCGCTGTTGTGTTTTACCGTCACATTCGACAAAACGACCGCGCCATCTCCGTTGTCGATCGCTCCTCCTTCGGGAGAACGATTTGCCACAGCGAAAGATCCTCCGCCAAATGTCGATCGCGTGATGTAGGCGTTACCCAGAAGATATAGCGCCCCGCCGCCCGAGTCCGCGGAGTTGGAGGTAAACGTCGAATTGTCAATCCACAAATTGCAAAATCTGCGCTGATATACGCCGCCGCCGTAGGTCGACACCGAGTTGTGATTGATATTTACGCTAGACAGCAATAACGAACCAGACAGGCAATCAATGGCCCCAC
>JANXTQ010000224.1 GCA_025352305.1 Actinomycetes bacterium | reverse complement strand
CAGGACACCAAAGCTCAACTCATTGATCTAGCGATATCCATGATCGATCTAACAACTCTTGAAGGGTCCGATACTCCTGGCAAGGTCCGATCAATGTGCGCCAAGGCCGTTCGACCCGATCCGAGTGACCTCAATGTCCCGTCGGTCGCCGCCGTTTGCATTTACTCCGACTTGGTTCGCCTCGCGCGAGAGTGCGTCGCTGACTCTTCCGTCGCGGTCGCCGCGGTAGCAACGGCGTTCCCCTCTGGTCGCGCGTCACTAAAAGTGAAACTCGCTGACGTCGCTGACGCCGTTGGCGCAGGAGCTGACGAAATCGACATGGTGATCGACCGAGGAGCTTTTCTGTGCGGTGAGTGGTCCAAGGTGTACGACGAAATAGTGACCGTCAAGGACGCGTGCGGTCCCGCTCACCTGAAGGTCATCTTGGAGACCGGTGAACTAGTCACATTGGATAACGTTCGCCGGGCCAGTTGGCTCGCAATGCTGGCGGGCGCCGATTTCATCAAGACCTCCACCGGCAAGATCCCGGTCGCCGCCACGCCCGTTGCCGTTCTCGTGATGCTCGAAGCAGTCCGTGACTTCCACTGCGAGACGGGTCGAATCGTCGGTGTGAAAGCGGCCGGCGGAATTCGTAGTTCCAAAGATGCGCTGAAGTACCTCGTCTTGGTGAACGAAACGGCTGGATCAAACTGGATGTCTCGCGACACCTTCCGCTTCGGCGCTTCATCGCTGCTCAACGACCTACTGATGCAACGGGCAAAAATCCGCTCCGGTGTGTACGTGCGTCCCGACCGATTTAGCGGGGACTGACGTGACGAAAGTTCCGGCCACGTGGTCCTCACTCAATGCACTCAGTTATGCGCCCGCTTTGGAGTCCGCCTCGATCGTGAAACTCCGTACGGAGTACGGCCTCTTCATCAACGGGTCGTTCGACGCGCCACGAACGAATGAACAGTTCGCAACGATCAATCCAGCAACGGGCGAGACGCTGACCAACGTTGCTCGAGCGGGCGAGGCGGACGTTGAACGTGCCGTCCAAAGCGCTCGGCGCGCGTACGAGAAAACCTGGTCCACGATGCCAGGAGCCCAGCGCGCCAAATATCTCTTTCGAATCGCCCGTCTCATTCAAGAACGGTCCCGTGAACTCGCGGTCGCCGAGAGTCTGGACAACGGAAAACCCATTCGCGAGTCTCGTGATATCGACATCCCGCTCGCCGCTGCCCATTTCTTTTATTACGCCGGCTGGGCGGACAAACTGGAACACGCCGGATTCGGAACCAATCCGCAACCCCTCGGAGTCGCCGGTCAGATCATTCCGTGGAACTTTCCGCTCTTAATGGCGTCATGGAAACTCGCTCCCGCACTGGCGGCGGGTAATACGTGCGTTCTCAAACCCGCCGAAACGACGCCACTGACAGCACTGCTGCTCGCTGAGATCTTCCAACAGGCTGAACTTCCTCCTGGAGTAGTCAACATTTTGACCGGAGACGGAGAGACCGGAGCGGCCATGGTCGCGCACCGGGGATTTAACAAGATTGCCTTCACCGGTTCAACAGAAGTCGGCCGCACAATTCATCGATCACTCGCCGCGAGCGCGACTCCTTTGACATTGGAACTTGGCGGCAAGGGCGCCAACATCATTTTTGACGACGCACCCATCGACGAAGCCGTCGAGGGCATCATCGATGGAATCTTTTTTAATCAGGGCCACGTCTGTTGCGCCGGATCACGGCTCTTGGTGCACGAATCAATTCACGACGACGTAGTTGCTCGCCTCACTCGACGCGTCGATCAGCTACGCGTTGGTGATCCGCTCGATAAGAACACGGACGTCGGGGCAATTAATTCGAGCGAACAGTTAGAGCGGATCAAGGAACTCGTTGCGGCTGGCGAGTCCGAGGGTGCCACGAGATACTCGAGCTCCTGCGAACTACCCAGCAAAGGGACATGGTTCGCCCCCACCTTTTTTACCAACGTCTCTAACTCGCACCGAATTGCGCGCGAGGAAATCTTTGGCCCGGTCCTATCGATTCTCACCTTTCGTACGCCTGAAGAAGCGGTAGCGAAGGCCAACAACACGCCGTACGGGCTCGCCTGCGGGGTCTGGAGTGAGAAGGGCAGTCGTACTCTCTGGGTGGCCCAGCGTCTACGCGCTGGGGTGATTTGGGCCAACAGTTACAACAAGTTTGATCCGACCAGCCCCTTCGGTGGAGTGAAGGAGTCCGGCTTCGGTCGCGAGGGTGGTCGTCACGGACTCGAGGGATACCTCAATGTCTGAGAACCGCGTGGAAGTGAAAAAGACGTACAAACTCCTCATCAACGGAGCATCGGTTCGCTCTGAGTCGGGCCGCACGTATGAACTCAATGATCGTGCGGGCAGTTTCTTAGCCAATGTCGCGCTCGCGTCGCGTAAAGATGCGCGCGACGCGGTGGTTGCAGCTCGCGGCGCCTTTGGTCCGTGGAACACAATGACCGCGTACAACCGTG
>JANXTQ010000210.1 GCA_025352305.1 Actinomycetes bacterium | reverse complement strand
AGGCAACAAATGAGCGCATCAGCACCGCGGTTGACGACCTCGACGCCACCATTCGACAGATTCGAACCACGATTTTTGAAATTACCCGCGAGCGCGCGGCGCCACTCGTGGGTGTTCGTTCACGAGTGATCAACTTGATCAACGAAGTCACGACCCGTCTCGAACTACCGGTTGACGTCTCGTTTGAAGGACCGATCGACACGCTGGTCGGGCCCTGCGCGGCTGATCACCTCATCAACGTTATTCGCGAGTTACTCACCAACGCCGTTCGACACGCCACGGCGCAGCACGTTGACGTGCACCTCGACGTGTCGCCCGATCTACTCACCCTCACGGTGAGCGACGACGGCGTTGGTTTTAGCGGCGACCTCAAATCGGGGCGAGGGCTTCGAAACATCGCCGAACGGGCTAACTCACTCGGAGGAAATTTCACGGCATCGCGGACGCAGCACGGCGGCACCACCATGAACTGGACCGCCACGAGGCTCCAGCCGTGATTCGCGTTGGACTGCTCGACGATCACGAAATCGTGCGACGCGGAGTTCGTGAACTGCTCAACGCCCAGAGCGACTTGCTCGTGGTCACCGAGGCCGGATCCTTCGAAGAAGCCCTGGCAACCTTTGGATTGTCGCAGCTTGACGTAGCGGTGCTCGATGTTCGATTACCGGACGGCAACGGCGTTGAACTGTGTCGCCTACTGCTTGAACAGAAACCGGATTTGGCCTGTCTCATGTTGACATCTTTCGCTGACGATGAAGCGCTCGACGCGGCCCATCTCGCCGGAGCTCGTGGATATGTCCTGAAAGAGATCAAGGGCGACGAGTTAGTCAACTCCATCCGTCGCGTCGCGGCCGGAGAGTTTCTGATGTCTAACAACGTGGTGACCCACGTTCGAGAGCGACTACAACGTCGAGCCAACGAGGTGAGACGTTTGGAGAATCTCAGTTCGCAGGAACACCGCGTTCTCGAACTGCTCAGTGAAGGACTTAGTAATCGCGAGATCGCGCAGCAGATGTTTCTTGCCGAAAAAACCGTCAAGAATTACGTTTCCAATCTGTTGGCCAAATTGGGCTTTCAACGACGTACGGAGGCGGCGTTATTCGCCCAAAAATATTTGGATCCGAACGAGCCCCCTAGCAAAAGCGACGACCCCGAGAACGGAACGTAGAATCGCCCCGTGGCCGAATTTAATCAGCGCGGCGAGTACGTCGATCGCCCCACACCAAATCCAGGTGCGCCGTTCCAACCCGTGTGGCGACTGCGCATTCGCGGACGGCGCATGGGTGGCATCTCGCTAACAACCGCCATTTTTGTGCTGTTGGGCGCCGTCGCGATGCTCTTTATTGTCGGTTCGCTGAACAAGCCGAAGGGCGAATTTTTGCAGTTCAGCCAAGCGAGTCTGCTGCGGACTTTTGTTCAGACGCTCAGCAGCGAGACCGCAAACTGCGCCGGCGATCTGCGGAGCGTCCAGAGCGACTTTTACCTTCGACCACCAACTGTCACGTCTCTCACCTCGACCCCCGCTCAACGAGCGCGGATCACCCAAGCCGTCCATTCGTGCACGAAGTTGCGCGCCGACTTGGAGAGCGGAAAGCTCCAAGTCGCAGCACCCAGTGGGTTTCCAACGCTGAAACGTACGGTCAAATCACAACTCGTGCGCTGGACGTCGCAGAACGTGTCGCTCACGCTTTTGGCCCTCACTGGCTACCTGAGTCACCCGTCGGCCGCATCGTTCGACCTGTACGTAAGTGCCGCGCAGACCACCAACTCCAGCGCGGACCAGATCACGAACTCGGTGAGCCATTCGGTCTATCTCTCCGCAATGAATAATCCCGCGATCTTCACGCTGCCGTCGTGGCCCGCGGCGTCGTGGGCGGCGGCGTAAGCGCACCTAATTAGTGCGCGGTGAAGACTTCGGGGCCGTTGTCGGTTATAGCAATCGTGTGCTCGAAGTGCGCCGAGAGCGATCCGTCCGCCGTCACCACACTCCAACCGTCGGACAACAAGATGGTGTCCTCTCCCCCGAGATTCAACATGGGTTCCACCGCAAAGACCATTCCCTCTTTCAGGGTTGGTCCCGGCGTGCCCGGCCAGTAGTTCGGCACTTGGGGACTCTCGTGCATCGCGGTACCAATGGCGTGGCCGACGTACTCACGCACCACTCCCAAATTCGCCGCCAGTGCCACTTTTTCCACGGCACGACCAATTTCGTTTAGCCGGTTGCCCTTGACCATCTGATCAATGCCCGCCCATAACGATCGCTCCGTCACGTCGAGCAGACGTTGGGCCTCTTTAGAAATGGTGCCGACACCCGCGGTGTAGGCGGCGTCTCCGTGGTACCCCTCAATAATTGCGCCACAGTCAATCGAAATGATGTCGCCCTCTTCGAGCACCACATCACCGGGGATGCCGTGAACAATCATGCTGTTGGGACTGGTGCAGATCACCGCAGGAAAACCGTGGTAGTTGAGGAAGTTACTCGTCGCGCCGCGCTTTTTAATTACCTCGGCAGCCAGTGCGTCGAGCTCGCGCGTGGTGATGCCGGGACGAATAGCGGCGCGAGTGACGTCGTGCATTTCGGCGACGACCTTGCCGGCTCGGCGCATCTTGTTCAGCTCGTCCGCGTTGCGCCTCACCGCAAACCTCGCTTCGTGATGGCCGCGTCAATGTCGCCCGTAACGCTCTCAATATCTTGATCACCATTGATCGTTACGAGAAGTCCTCGCGAGGAGTAAAAATCCAGCAACGGTGCCGTGTCGCGTTCGTACGCGTCGAGGCGGGTGCGAATTGCGTCGGGGGTGTCGTCGGGTCGCTGCACGACGTCGCCGCCGCACTTTTCACAGGTGCCCGAGATCGCGGAGATATCGCTCTCGGTGTAGATCGTTCCGCACTCTTGGCACACGCGACGCGCGCTCAGTCGAGCGGTAACGAGTTCGGTGGCAATATCGAGATTGATCACCATGCTGACGCCCGGCTCGCCGAGCAACGCTTCGAGTGATTCGGCCTGAGCCAAAGTGCGCGTGCAGCCGTCGAGTAACGCGCCGTTGTGAGCGTCGCTCTGGCTCAGGCGATCGGCCACGACGCGCATGATGAGGTCGTCGTTGACGAGCTGACCGGCGTCCATAATTGCTTTTACTTCGAGTCCGAGATCACTTCCGGCCTTGACCGCGGCGCGCAAAATGTCGCCCGTCGAGACGTGGGGGATGCGGTAACTCTCCGCCAAACGCACGCATTGGGTGCCCTTGCCGGCACCCTGCTTGCCGAGGACCACGAGGATCATCCGCTGAGTCACGGCGTTACTTGAGGAAGCCCTCGTAGTTGCGCATCATGAGTTGACTGTCGATCTGCTGCATGGTCTGAAGCGCCACACCGACCGCGATCAACAAAGTGGTGCCGTAGTACGGAAACTTATTAATGCTCCATAGCGCCATCAAAATGGAGGGCACGACCGCAACGGAGGCGAGAAAACTCGCCCCGACGAAGGTGATGCGGTTCGTGACTTTGGCAAAGTACTTCTCGGTTGGCTGTCCGGGACGGATTCCGGGAATGAAGCCACCCTGCTTGCGCAACTGGTCAGCCTGCTGGAACGGTTCAAAGGCCACGGCGACCCAGAAGAAACAGAATCCGAAGATCAAAAAGAAGTCGACCACGATGTAAACGAAGTTGGTGGGATGCAGCGACGAGTTGACGAATCGCTGGAACCAGCCCCACGTCACAATGTTGCTCAACAGCGTCGGAATATAGAGCAAGGAGCTCGCAAAGATGATCGGGATCACGCCGGAGTGATTGACCTTGAAGGGAATGTAGGTGGAGTTTCCACCCATCATTTTTCTGCCCACCACACGTCGCGCGAAAGTAACGGGTATTCGCCGCTGGCCCTGATCAACAAAGACAATGAACACGAGCAGCACCAACGAGACGAGGAGCAATACAAAGAATCGCGACGCTCCGGCTTGAAAGACCGCTCGTCCACCGGTCGGAAGACCCGATACTACTGACGAGAAGATCAGCAAGCTCATGCCCTGGCCAATACCGCGCTGAGTAATGAGTTCCGCTAACCACATGACCAATACGGTGCCGCTCGTCAAGATCAGCACCATCATCAGGCCCGTCCAAAAGGTGAAGCCCTTGACCATAAGGTCGACGTTGCGACCAAGAAATGCCGAATCGTGGTTGTGAAACGCGTAGATGAGACCCGTCGCCTGCAGCAGTGCGAGCGCAATCGTCAAGTACCGAGTCGCTTGGGTCAGTTTGCGTTGGCCGACCGCGCCCTGCTCACGCCACTCAGTCAGCTTCGGCACGACCGACTGCAACAGCTGCATGACAATGGAGCTGGTGATGTACGGCATGATTCCGAGACCGAAAACCGCAATTCGAGTTAAGGCACCACCACTGAACAGGTTGAGGTAACTCAGCACGCCGCCCGCATTGTGGTTCTGAAGACTCTGAACGGCTTTCCACGACACACCCGGGGTCGGCAGGTTGGCGCCGAGTTGATAGAGCGCAATGACAGACAGGGTAAAGAGGACCTTGTTTCGAAGGTCGGGAACTCTAAAAATATTACCCAGGCGTCTGAACACGCGAACTACCGGTTCTGGTGCTGGTTGCCCGATGCGGGGGGACGAACGGCGAAGGGCAACGCGACTTCAGTAGCGCTGCCGCCGGCGGCCTCGATGGCGCTGCGCGCGGACTGCGAAAAGCGGTGCGCCGAGATGTTTATCGCGCTCGACAGTTCGCCACGTCCGAGGACCTTGACAAAGTCACCCTTACGCGCGAGGCCGTTAGCAACAAAGACCTCGATGTTCAGTTCCGTGATGCCGAGCGCGCTGATGGCGTCGAGATTCACGGGCGTGTACTCCACGCGAAACGGGTTGGTGAAACCCTTCAGCTTCGGAATGCGCTGCAGCAACGGCAACTGGCCACCTTCGAAGCCTGCGGGTATAGAACGACGCGCCTTTTGACCCTTGGTACCACGGCCGGCAGTCTTTCCGCCCTTACCCGCAATACCGCGACCGACAATGCGCTTGCGGTGAGTGGAGCCCTTGGGGGGCTGAAGATCGTGCAGTTTCATCTCTAGACCTCTTTGACGTCAACAAGGTGGGGAACCCGAGCAATCATGCCTCGGATTTCGGGTCGGTCGGGCAACGTGTTGGACTGGCCGAGTTTGCGCAGTCCGAGCGCGCGCAGTGTTCCGCGGTGCTTGGGCTTAGTGCCAATGCCCGAACGGATTTGGGTTACGAGAAGTTGATTCGCCATGATTAGTTCGTCTCCGTCTTAAACAGGTCGCTTTCACGCTGGCGCTCGCGGTACGCGCGAAGCGTTCCGGCGGGAATAACGTCCTCCATGGCCTTGCCACGCACGCCCGCAATATCTTCGGGCTTGCGCAACTGCTTGAGTCCCTGGATGGTCGCGTGAGCAACGTTGATTCCGTTGGACGAGCCGAGCGACTTCGCGAGAATGTCCTTGATTCCGGCCATCTCCAAAATCGCGCGCGCCGCACCACCGGCAATAACGCCAGTTCCGGGAGCGGCGGGCTTTAACAGCACGCGACCAGCACCGGCTTCGCCAATGACGGGGTGAACAATGGTCGAGCCCGCGAGGGGAACCTCAAAGAGATTCTTGCGCGCCTCTTCGAGACCCTTTTGCACGGCGAGGCCGGCTTCTTTGGCCTTGCCGTAGCCGAGGCCCACGTTGCCGTTACCGTCGCCAATGACCATGAGGGCAGTAAAGCTGAAACGACGTCCACCCTTGACGACCTTGGCCACGCGGTTCACCTTGATGGTGCGCTCTTCGTACTGCGATACGTCATTCATTAGAACTCCAATCCTGCCGCGCGCAGCGCGTCAGCGAAGGCCGCAACGCGACCGTGATACGCAAATCCACCGCGGTCAAAAACCACCGTAGTAATCCCGGCGGCCTTGGCGCGCTCGGCGAGTACGGCCGCAACGGCCTTGGCGCCATCGATGTTGCCACCGGTTGCGTCTTTGAGCGTTGACTCGACCGAGGACGCGGCGGCCAGAGTGCGGCCCGCTTCGTCGTCGATGATCTGAGCGCTGATGTGCTTATTGGTGCGCATGACGGCCACGCGCGGACGCGCCGCGGTGCCCGACAACTTGCGACGCACACGGTCGTGGCGTCGAATGCGCAGTTCTCTCGTGGTACGTGCCATTACTTGGCCGCCTTTCCAGCCTTGCGCAAGACCTTCTCGTCCGCGTAGCGAACGCCCTTGCCCTTATAGGGCTCCGGCTTGCGTAGTTTGCGAATTGACGCGGCGACTTGACCAACGACCTCTTTGTCCGCACCCTTCACAATGATCTTGGTGGGAGAAGGAACTTCGAAACTCACACCGTCCGGCGCCTCAAAGACGACGGGGTGACTAAATCCAAGAGCTAGTTCCAGGGTGTTGGTGCCCTTCGCCGCGGCGCGGTAACCCACGCCGATGATGTCGAGCTCCTTGGTCCAACCGGTCGTGACGCCGAGAACCATGTTGGAAATCAACGTGCGAGTCAGGCCGTGCAACGCGCGGTGCTCGCGCTCGTCGTCGGGTCGCTCGACAGTCAAAGTGTCGCCCTCTTGGCTGACGGTAATGCCGCCCGGCAGGGTGCGCGCCATCGTGCCGTTGGGCCCGGTGACGTTGACAATGCGCTCGTCGATAGAAACCGTGACGTTGCTCGGCACGGTGATGGGACTACGCCCGATGCGACTCATCGTGCACCTTCCTCAGTGAAACTCATGTCCTTACCAGACATAACAGAGCACCTCGCCACCCAATTTATTCTTGCGGGCTTCGCGGTCCGTCATGAGACCCTGGCTCGTCGAGACAACGGCTACGCCGACGCCTCCGAGAACCTTGGGCATCTGGTCCGACTTCTTGTAGATACGCAGTCCCGGCTTCGAGATGCGCTTAATGCCCATGATGGTGCGCTTTCGATCGAGCGAGTACTTGAGCTTGATTTCGAGCGTCGTGCCGGGCTTGCCGTCAACAACGCGCACGTCGAAGCCGTCAATGTAGCCCTCACGTTCGAGGATCTTGGCCAAGTTCACCTTGACCTTCGAGCCCGGCATGGAAACCGAGTCGAACATCGCGGAGTTGGCGTTGCGAATGCGCGTAAGCATGTCGGCAATGGGGTCAGTCATCGTCATGTGCGATCCTCTCCTACCACGAGGCCTTCGTGACGCCAGGAATTTCTCCGGCGTGCACCATGACACGTAAACAGATACGACAAAGTCCGAACTTGCGGTAGACCGACTTCGGTCGTCCACAACGTTGGCAGCGCGTGTACGCACGCGTCTTGAACTTTGGCGTGGCCTGCTGCTTGATGCGAAGTGCCTTTTTAGCCATTATCGATTCTCCTGTCGAAAGGGAAAGCCGTAGGCGCGAAGAAACGCCCGGCCCTGCTCGTCGTTGACCGCGGTCGTCACAATGGTGATGTCGAAACCGCGTGGTACGTCGATTTTGTCGTAGTCGACCTCCGGAAAGATCAACTGGTCGTTGACGCCGAAGGTGTAGTTACCGCGACCGTCAAACGATTTGGGTGAGAGTCCGCGAAAGTCACGGATTCGCGGAATTGCGAGCGAGATCAATCGGTCGAAGAACTCCCACGCGCGGTCACCGCGCAGGGTGACCTTCACACCAATGGGAACCTCTTCACGCAGTTTGAAACTGGCGATTGACTTCTTGGCGCGCGTCACAATTGGCTTCTGGCCGGTAATGAGCTCGAGGTCCTTTTGGGCGCCTTCGAGCAAGCTGGCCTGCTGCGTGGCGCGTCCGACACCGGAGTTCATGACAATCTTGGTCAGACGCGGCACCTGCATGATGTTGTCGAGGCCGAGTTCTTCCTTCAGCTGCACGCGAATGGTGTCGTCGTAACGCACCTTCAGACGGGGGCGAGTTTCACTCATAGTGTCTCTCCGCACTTGCGGCAGACGCGGATCTTTTCACCCTCGTCCACCTTGACGCCCACGCGAGCCGGTCCTTTGTGACCCGAGCACCACAGCGCAACGTTGGACACGTGCAGCGGCATGAACTTGTCAATAATTCCGGCCTGCATCGTGGTTCCCGCCTGGCGGGTGTGACGCTTAGAGATGTTGAGCGAGTCGAGCACGACCTGATCGGACGCCGGCATCGCTGCTTCCACCTTGGCGCGCTCTCCGCGGAACTTTCCAGCGAGAACAATGATTTCGTCACCCTTTTTGATTTTCATCACAGCACCTCCGGGGCGAGTGAAATAATGCGCATGAACTTCTTGTCGCGCAGCTCTCGTCCCACGGGACCAAAGATGCGCGTGCCACGCGGCTGAAGTTGATCGTTGATCAACACCGCGGCGTTGTCATCGAAACGAATGTAGGAACCGTCGGCCCGACGCTTCTCCTTAGAGACGCGAACAACGACGCAACGTACGACGTCACCCTTCTTAACCGCGGCGCCCGGAATGGCGTCCTTAACGGTCGCAATGAAGACGTCGCCAATCGAGGCGTAGCGACGGCGTGAACCGCCGAGCACTCGGATGCACAGAACTTCTTTGGCACCGGAGTTATCCGCCACGCGCAGACGTGACTCTTGCTGAATCATCGCGCACGCTCCACGATTTCGGTCAAGCGCCAGCGCTTGAGCTTCGACAACGGACGGGTCTCTTGGACGCGAACCTTGTCACCGATCTTGGCTTCGTTCTTTTCGTCGTGAACGTAGAGCTTCTTGGTGCGCTGGACGGTCTTGCCGTAGCGCGGGTGCCGCACGCGCTCGACAATGGCCACGACCAACGTCGAGTCCATCTTGTCGCTCACAACTACGCCTTCGCGCACTTTGCGCGGGTTCTCGCGCGTGACGTCGGTGGCTTCACTCATGACTCTTCACCTTCTTCGAGGGCCTCAGCGGCCTCAATCTCTCGTTCGCGCAGCATCGTGGACAGTCGAGCGATGTCCTTTTTCACCGCGCCGAGGCGCGCTGAGTTGTCGAGTTGACCAGTGGCCGACTGAAAACGCAGGTTGAACAGTTCTCGACGCGACTCGCTGAGTCGTTCAATCATTTCGCTATCTCCGAGTTGCTTCAACTCAGCGACGTGCTCTTTAGTTTTTGCCATTAGATCGTCACCTCCGGGGTGCCGTGGGTGCCCGGACGCACGATGAACTTGGCCTTGATGGGCAACTTTTGAATCGCTCGTTCCATGGCCGCGCGCGCGAGTGCTTCGTCGACGCCGGACAGTTCAAACAAGATGCGACCCGGCTTAACAACGGCGACCCAGAACTCCGGGTTGCCCTTGCCGGAACCCATGCGAGTTTCGGCCGGCTTTTGGGTCACGGGCTTATCGGGAAAGACCGAGATCCACACCTTGCCACCACGCTTGACGTGACGGGTCATGGCAATACGAGCGGCCTCAATTTGACGAGCACTCAGCCATCCCGACTCGAGAGCCTGGATACCAAAGTCGCCGAAGTTCAGCTCACTGCCGCCCTTGGTCATTCCACCACGACGACCGCGCTGCTGCTTGCGGTACTTAACTTTGCGGGGCATCAACATGATCAGTCGACCTCTTTACGAAAGTGCGGGGCGTCGGAGTGCTCTTGACCGGTGCGACGCTCAATGTCCTCTTCAACGCTCATGCGCTTGTCCAACTCTTCGGGTGCACCGAGCAGGTCAACCGGCGCCGAATCAACGTCGAGGGTCTCGACGTCAACGCTGGTGGACACGGTGCTGGTTTCGGCCACGTCGAGCTCGGTAGTCGCCTCGCCTTCAGCGGCGGCGCCCACGCGACGACGGCCCGTTCCGGCACGAACAACACCCTTGGGTACGGCCGGCGATGAACCAACCGGTACGGCGTCGCCGGCGGCCATGGCGGCCTCGCGAACAATCTTTTCATCGTTGTTCAACTTGTACGGCAAAATGTCGCCCTTGTAGATCCACACCTTGACGCCAATGCGCCCGGTGTTCGTGCGCGCTTCGCGAAACCCGTAGTCAATGTCGGCGCGCAGAGTGTGCAGCGGAACGCGACCTTCGCGGTACTGCTCTTTGCGACTCATTTCGGCCCCACCGAGACGACCGGAGCACTGGACCTTGACGCCGAGGGCGCCGGCCTTCTGCACGGTCTGCATTGCACGCTTCATGGCGCGGCGAAAGGCCACGCGACGAATCAACTGGTCGCAGATGCCCTGAGCAATAAGGGCCGCGTCCAGCTCGGGCTGCTTGATCTCTTGGATGTTGAGCGAGAACTTGTTCTTCTGCCCGGTGATCTTTTCGAGGTCCTTCTTCAAACGCTCGGCTTCGGCGCCGCGACGTCCAATGACGATGCCCGGACGCGCGGTGTGAATGTCCACGCGGATGCGATCGCTGTTGCGCTCAATTTCGATGCGACTCACGGCTGCTGACTCGAGCTGCTTGGTGAGGTAGTCGCGAATCTTCCAGTCTTCAATGACCAGTTCGCGATATCCACGCTCTTTGAACCAACGCGACTTCCAATCGGTCGTGATTCCGAGTCGGAACCCGTAGGGGTTTACCTTCTGGCCCATTACTTGTTCGTCTCCTCGGTGGTGTCGTCGCTGGCCGTTACCTCGGCGTCAGCGTCGCTCTCGATTGATTCGCTTGATTCGCTTGATTCAATTACTTCGTTCTCGTTGACGGCGGTCGTATCCATCTCGTGATCGTGCTCGACGTCGTGGTCCAACTCATGATCGTGCTCGCTGGCCTCAATGGCCGCTGCGGCCGCGGCCGCTTCACGCTTGTTAACGCTCGCCTGCTGGTCCGCACGGCGACGCGAACTCGCGACGCGGCGGGTACGACTCGAGGCAGCCTGCGCACTGCGCGCGGCGCGCACGATCTCAATGCGGTCCTCGTCCATGCGTGAAACAATCACGGTGATGTGCGTGGAGCGCTTGTTGATGCGTCCGGCGCGACCGCGAGCGCGCGGACTGAAGCGCTTCATTGTTGGGCCTTCGTCAGCAAAAGCGGCCGATACGTACAGTTCGTCGGCCGACTGACTGTCGTTGTTGGCGGCGTTGGCGACCGCTGAGGCGAGCAGCTTGCCAATTACTTCCGCGGCTTCGCGGGTGGTGTTAGCCAAGATGTCGCGCGCCGTATTGACGTCCTCGCCACGAATGAGGTTGAGAACCACTCGGGCTTTTGAAGCGGACATGTGAAAGTGGCGCAGGACCGCACGGGTGCCCTCGCGCTCGTTGGTCTTCGGTCCGGTCATTAGCGCTTGCCCGTCTTTTCTTGACCGGCGTGGAACCTAAAGGTCCGCGTCGGGGCGAACTCGCCGAGCTTGTGGCCGACCATGGACTCAGAGACAAACACCGGCACGTGACGACGACCGTCGTGCACTGCCATGGTGTGTCCGACCATGTCCGGGATCACCGTCGAGCGACGTGACCAGGTCTTGATGACCTTCTTTTCTCCCGAAGCGTTCATCGCGTCCACCTTCTTTAAGAGGTGGGCGTCAATAAACGGTCCCTTTTTAAGACTGCGTCCCATAGTTCTACCTACCTGCGAGCGCCGCGTCCGCGGCGACGACGAATAATGAGGGCGTCAGACGCCTTCGGTGAGCGAGTACGACCTTCGGGTTGACCCCACGGCGAGACCGGGTGACGACCACCGGAGGTCTTGCCTTCTCCACCACCGAGGGGGTGGTCCACGGGGTTCATGGCCACACCACGAGTCTGGGGGCGCTTGCCCTTCCAACGACTACGTCCGGCCTTACCAATCTTGATCAGTTCGTGCTCGGAGTTACCAACGCTGCCGAGCGTTGCGCGACAGTCAATCGGCACGCGGCGCATTTCGGTTGAGGGTAGACGCAGCGTGGCAAAGCCACCGTCTTTGGCGACGAGCTGCATGCTCATGCCGGCACTGCGCGCCATCTTGCCGCCACCACCGGGACGAAGCTCCACGTTGTGAACCGTTGAACCGGTGGGAATAAAGCGCATCGGCAGGGCGTTACCGACCTTGATGTCGGCCTTGGGACCAGAGACGACCTGGTCGCCGACCTTCAGACCGTTCGGGGCCAAGATGTAACGCTTCTCGCCGTCGAGGTAGTGAAGTAGCGCAATGCGACAGGTGCGGTTCGGGTCGTACTCAATGGCCGCGACGTTCGCCGGAACGGAGTCCTTGTTGCGCTTGAAGTCAATGATGCGGTACTGCTGCTTGTGGCCACCACCGCGGTGGCGACTGGTCTTGCGACCGTAGACGTTGCGTCCACCGGTCTTGGGCTTAGGAGCGAGCAGCGACTTCTCGGGACGATCCTTAGTGATCTCGGCGAAGTCCGAGACACTCTGGAAACGACGGCCGGGGCTAGTGGGCTTGCGGTGACGAAGGGCCATGGCAGTTCCTAGCTCTCGAAGAGGTTGATTGAGTCGCCCGCTTTAAGGGTGACGATGGCTCGCTTGGTGTCGGAGCGAAAGCCCACGACGCCGGTGCGACGGTTGCGCACGGACTTGCCCTTGCGATTAAGAGTGTTGACCTTGGTAACAGTCACGTTGAAGGCCTGCTCGACGGCGTTACGCACGTCGATCTTGGTGGCCTTGGGGTCGACAATAAAAACGTAGACGTGCTGATCCATCAGCGCGTACGTCTTTTCTGACACGACCGGGCGAATGAGCACGCTCATGGCTTCACGCATTACTTCGCCTCCTTGGTGGGCAGCGTCGCATCCGTGAACAAGATCCAGTCACAGTCAATGACGTCGTAGGCGTTGATTTCGCCGGCGTCGATGGTCTTGACGCCCTGCAGGTTTCGAAAACTACGAGCCGCTACTGCGTCGTCACGACTGAGAACGACGAGGACCTTGCCCTCTAAGCCCAACGTACCGAGCGCGCTGAGGGCGTCCTTGGTCTTGGGCAGTTCCCACGTAAATGAGTCGAGCACCGCGACGCGGTCCTCGCTGGCTCGGTCACTGAGCGCACTGTAGAGCGCGATGCGAATCATTTTCTTCGGCGTCTTTTGGTCGTACTTGCGCGGCTTGGGTCCGAGCGCAATTCCACCACCCGGGTAGTGCGGCGCACGGATGGTTCCCTGACGAGCGCCACCGGAGCCCTTTTGGTTGACGGGCTTGCGTCCACCACCACGAACCTCTTTACGCGTCTTGGTCGACTGCGTACCGGCTCGTCGAGCGGCGAGCTGTGCGTTGACAACTTGGTGCAGCACCGCCATGTTCGGAACGAGTCCGAAGATGGCCGGGTCCAGGTCCACGGTTCCCAGGTCGTCTCCGGCCAGGTTCTTACGCGTCGCTGTTCGCTTGGCGAGTGCCGGGCGATCCTTCTTGATGGGACCGCGCAGAGTAAATACTTCGCTCATCGCTTACCTCCCGGCTTCATGGGGTTCTTCACTGAGGTGCGCAGTACCACCACGCCGCCACGCGGACCCGGTACAGCACCTTTGACCAAAATCAAACTGCGCTCGACGTCGACGCCGATTACTTCTAGGTTGGTGGTCGTCACTTGGGTTCCACCCATGCGACCGGCCATCTTGGTGCCCTTAAAGACGCGACCCGGAGTGGCGCAGGCGCCAATGGAACCCGGAGCACGGTGGTGCTTGTGGTTACCGTGAGCGGCGCCTTGGCCCTTGAAGTGGTGGCGCTTCATGCCTCCGGCGAATCCCTTGCCCTTAGAAACGGCGGTCGCGTCAATGCGCTCGCCCTTTACTAAAACGTCCGCCAAGATCTCTTGGCCCACGACGTATCCCGACACGTCGTCGAGACGAAGCTCAACGAGCTTCTTACCCGGCGTGACGCCGGCGGCTTCGTAGTGACCGAGCTCGGGCTTGGTCATGGTTGAGGTGCGCCGGGTTCCCCAGGTCACCTGGAGGGCGCTGTAGCCCTCCTTTTCGGGAGTCTTTACCTGGACGACGCGTGCGGGGCTGATCTTGACCACCGTCACCGGGATGGCCCGGTTCTGGTCGTCCCAGACCTGGGTCATGCCCACTTTCTCGCCGACGATCGCTTTGGTCGCCACGTTTGCCTCTCTCCTGGTTCTACGTATCGGTTCGTCCGACACACAGACGCTCCGTTCGGGCATAAACCCGAACGGAGCGCTCGAATGTTTCGGCTCAGTGTTCCCGCAAGGGCAACTGAGCACGTCCGTTAGTTGCGATCAACCTCAATCACATCCCCCCAGCGAACTAAGGGGCTTAATACCGTACACCACCGCAGCGCGCAAACGCAAAGCGTTTACGCGCTGAAGCGGCGACGTTACGACTGGCGAATCTTGATCTCAATATCCACGCCCGCCGGAAGATCCAGGCGCTGCAGCGAGTCCACGGTCTTCGGGGTGTGATCCACAATGTCCAGTAGGCGCTTGTGGATTCGCATCTCGAAGTGCTCGCGCGAGTCTTTGTGCTTGTGCGGACCGCGAACCACCGTATAACGGTGCTTCTCAGTCGGCAGCGGCACGGGACCCTGCACGCGCGCGTTCGTGCGCTCAACGGTTTGGACGATCTTGGCGGTGGACTGATCCAGGATCTCGTGATCGAAGGCCTTCAGTCGGATTCGAATCATCTGCTTGTCGGCCATGATCCGTCCTACTTCAGGATCTTCGTGACGCGGCCCGAACCAACGGTGCGGCCACCTTCACGAATCGAGAAGGTCAAGCCCTCTTCCATCGCAATGGGCTTACCCAGCGCCACGGTCAGATCGGTGTTGTCACCGGGCATAACCATTTCGGTGCCGGCGGGCAGTTCAATGGTGCCGGTCACGTCAGTGGTGCGGAAGTAGAACTGCGGACGGTAGTTGGCAAAGAACGGCTTGTGACGGCCACCTTCTTCTTTGGTCAACACGTAGACCGCGGCCTCGAAGTCGGTGTGAGGGGTGATGGTTCCTGGCTTGCAGAGAACCTGACCACGCTCGACGTCTTCCTTCTTGGTTCCACGAAGCAGTGCGCCGAGGTTGTCTCCGGCCTGACCCTCATCGAGGAGCTTGCGGAACATTTCAATGCCGGTTACCACGGTCTTGGTCGTCGGACGAAGTCCCACGATCTCGACCTCTTCGCCGACCTTGATGACGCCCTGCTCGACCTTGCCGGTTACAACCGTGCCACGTCCGGTGATGGACATGACGTCCTCAATGGACATGAGGAACGGCTTGTCGGTAGCGCGAGGGGGCTCGGGGATGTACTCATCGACCGCAGCCATGAGCTCGACAACCTTCTCGCCCCACGCGGCGTCGCCTTCGAGGGCCTTCAGCGCGGACACGCGAATAATCGGGGTGTCATCGCCGGGGAATCCGTAGCTGCTGAGCAGTTCACGAACTTCAATCTCGACGAGCTCGAGGAGCTCTTCGTCGTCGACCACGTCGGACTTGTTAAGGGCCACCACAATGAACGGCACGCCGACCTGACGCGCGAGCAGCACGTGCTCACGGGTCTGGGGCATGGGACCGTCGGTCGCCGAGACGACGAGGATTGCTCCGTCGACCTGGGCCGCACCGGTGATCATGTTCTTCACGTAGTCAGCGTGACCGGGCATGTCAACGTGCGCGTAGTGACGCTTGTCGGTCTCGTACTCCACGTGGGCGATGGAAATGGTAATTCCGCGCTGACGCTCTTCAGGGGCCTTGTCGATCATGTCGAAGGGCGTAAAGGCGGTGCCGGGGTTGCGCTCGGAGAGGACCTTGGTAATGGCCGCGGTCAAGGTGGTCTTGCCGTGGTCAATGTGACCCATGGTTCCAATGTTCACGTGCGGCTTAGTGCGCTCGAACTTCTGCTTTGCCATTGTCGGGGACTAGCTTTCTCTTA
>JANXTQ010000204.1 GCA_025352305.1 Actinomycetes bacterium | reverse complement strand
GGCAAGACGCCGATCTTCAATCGAGTGGTCCTGGATATCTCTGATACGTCAGCTCAGTACACCGAGGGCCTGGAGGACCGCGGCGCTCACGTCACGTCGATGCGGCGTCAATCACTTGACGCGCTGGAGACGGCCAGCGATGACGTCAGTGAACTTATTTTTACGGCCTCACATATTCCAGCGAGCACGTCGCAGTTTGATCTGTCGGTCGCCACCAATATCTTTAGTTCGGTCGCTAACCCGGGTGAGTTGCTCGACGAGCTCATTCGCGTCACTCGCCCGGGCGGAACGATTTACATTCAGAACGTCATGTGGCGCTCGGCCGTCGGCGGACGAGAAACGAGCCCGTGGCACCTCATTTCGGGTTCCTATGCGCGTCGTCGCTACATCAAGCGTCACGGCCATGAGCCGGACAATCGATTTGGCGAAAATCTATTCAAGCTGCGACCCGTGACGCTCATGGACCTCTTGCATTCACGCAGTGAACTCATCATCTTCATTGCGGGACCGCGATTTCTCCCCACGAAGTGGGGATGGACGTTACGCGTTCCGATACTGGCGAACTTCGTTGTTCAAGACCTCGTCGTCGCCGCGGAACGCCGCTAGGGCTTCAGGGCTCGCGCGCGCTCGTCTAATAGTTGAAACAGTCGCAGAGCCACGGCGTCCCAACTAAAGGTTGCGGCGTAGTCGAGCGCTCCGTGTCGAAGCCGAGCGAGCAACGCGTCGTCACTCAGGACCTTCACGATCGAATCAGCGAGCGGGCGACCCTCGGGGACCAGGATTCCACTCTCGTTGTCTTTAACTGCGTCGCGATGTCCCGCGATGTCCACAACGACGCTGGGCGTCGCACACGCCGCCGCTTCGGTAATCGACATGCCCCAGCCCTCTCGAAGTGAGTGAGACGTCACCACCCACGCGCTTCGGTAGAGGTCCAGTAGTTCGTCATCGGATATGCGACCGGGCATCAGGGAGATCCACTGCTCCGCTCCTGCGGCACGAATCTGAGTTTCGAGGTCACTGCGAAGATAACCCTCACCGACAATCACGAACCGCGCATTGGCAACGTGTTCGCGCACCCGACAGAACTGCTCAATCAAGAGGTCGAAGCGCTTGACCGGAACGAGTCGACCAACGGCGACCACCAGTGGATCAGGAGAACGAACTCCGCCGGGGCAGAAAAAATCGGAGACGCCCACTGGAGTTACCACCACGCGACGAAGACCGAGGAGTTCTTCAACCTCCTGTGCGCTCGACGCCGACAGGGTGGAGACAATTCCCCGACGGTAGAAAATTGGAGCGAGACGCCGTTCAATCCACCAGCCGAACTTTGCGAGCGGGGCCGGCAACGTCATGGTCCACATGTCTTGGTGAACGTGGTGCAGCAGGGTCAAGCGCGGCCCACGAAACCACGCGGGACCGAAAAACGGTATGCCGTTCCAAATCTCGACGAGAGCGTCGTAGTCGTGTCGGTCCCTTCGAAAACCCCGCCACATCGCTTCGGGAAACACCTGATAGCGACCGCCCTTTCGTTCAGCGAAGTAACCGTGACGTTGAACTCTCGAGGGTTGACCGGCCACCGCTGACGTGCGTGAATCAATGTGCAGACCCGCTTCGGCCCAGCGGCGAAGGAACTGGTCCATGTGCAGCTCGCTACCGCCGGCTTCGGGGTCATCGAGATCTCGCCAGGCGAGTACGCGTACCTTCTTCACGCTCGAAGACGCGACGAGGTCTCTCAGTTGTTCTTTGGACGTGCTCACCGGCTCACCACTGTTCGCCAGTGTCCACGCAGGCGCAGCGCCGTAGCGATGATGAGTCCGAACAGAACGGCCACCTGCACCTCGAGGTCCCGTAGTGCCGTCAAGTGCCAATGTCCGCCGGCTCCATTAACCCACCACACGCCCACTGCGACACAGAGTGCTATCCACGCCGTGGGCCACCGCGCTCCGTCACCCAGCAAGAAGGTCACGAGAATTGTTGAGACCGAGAGCGCGACCATAGCGAGCACCAGCACTTCGAGCGAGGAGCTGGCGTGGCTGTAGCGACTGCCAAAGACGTGGCTCACCGTCGGAGCGGCCGCCACGGCAGCGAGCGTGATAAATCCCACTGCCGCCACCGCTACGAATCCGAGAACCAGCGCCAGTTGGCGCACCGCTTCAGCGCCCTTGCGACTAGCCAGGACGGCCTCGGGCAGTAGGAAACTCCCGAGAATCACTGCCCCGTAAACGAGAATTTTGGCGATCTGACTGATTGCCGTATAGGAGCCGGCTCCGCGAGCGTTGTTGTGGCCGATGACAAAAACATCCAGGAACTGCAAAGTGGCCATCAACGCGAGCGTCGCCAACGCGACGAGGAGTTCTTGGGTAATACCGGTGTGAGATAACTCAACGTCGGCTCCTTTGTCCGCGCGCAAGCGAACGAGGCGGTAAGCGTGCGCGCGAGTGAGCAGCTCGGCCAACAACAGTCCAACGGCGTAGCCCGTCACCCCTTGCGTGACCCCGATGAGCGTAAAAACGGTACGAACTACTCCTTCGAAGACGAAGTTTTGAGCGAGTACTCCGTATCGTTGACGCGCTTGAAGCAATGCTCGATCGACACTCAACACCGCAAAAGTCAATCCGGAAAGAATCGTCAACCACACCGCCAACCACGAGCGATGCCCGAGCCACGACGCCAACGGAATGCTCAGTGGTGCCGCCACCACCGCTGCAACACACGCTGCGCGAATGACGCGAACGTGGAGTTGCTGTTGCCACTGCGTGGTGAGCGAGTGATCTCCACGAACAACGTAAAAACCAGCTCGACGAACCACCGCGACGCCCAACGCCGATCCAGAAATCGCCACGATGAAAAAGACACCGACCATCTGTCCGTATGCGGCGTAGCGCGTTGGCACGAGGAGTCGAGAGATGCCAATGGTCACGCCCAAATTGAGAGCGCTCGCGAATCCACCGGCGACGCCCACGACCAGGGCGTTAGAAACCAGAGAACGCCACGGCGATTGGGGCGCCACGTCGTGAGGAACACTCACCGGCTCAGCCATAGAGAGTCCTAGTTGGTGGTGGCTCGCTTGGGAAGAATCGGCGCGTCGCGACCGGTCCCTTCGCGGCCGGACTGCTCGTGGTACTCCTCTTCGACATTCACCGACCAAATATCGTGGTTCGCACCGTAAATATTGTCGACGGTCAGTAGCGCAGTAAACATCGAATGGTCTTGATTGTTGTATTTGTGCATGCCGTTGCGTCCAATGAGGTGGACGTTGGCCGCATTTGCCGTCAAATAGTCCGAGATGGTCGCAACGTTTTCACGGTACGTCGAGTCGTAGTAGGGATACGCCTTGGGCATGCGAAATACGTACCCGGCCTCAATATCCGCCGAGTTAGGAATAAGTCCGAGGTAGGCCAGTTCGCGCTTGCCGCGGGCAATCAGTTCTTCGTCACTCGCGGTCCACAGTTCATCGCCTTCAAAAACGAAATATTCGAGACCGAGACAGGTGCGGCCCTCTTTCACCATGTAGGGAGACCACGAACCAAAGTTCTGGATCCGTCCGACCTTGACCTCCGACGCGTGAATGTAAATCCAATTGTCCGGAAATGACATGGTCTCGGGAATCACCAACGCCACTGTCAAGAAGTCGCGGTAGTGCAGATCGTGGCCGGCCTTGATCACATTGTCGGGCAACGCGGGATCAAACACGTCGACCAACTGCGCCATGGGCATAGTGGAAATGACGTGCGACGCGGGTTGCGAGGTGATGACGCCATCGGGTCCCATCACCTTGACCGCGACCGCTCGCCCACCTTCGGTGCTGATCCCAATAACTCGGTGTTTCAGTTCCACACGTCCACCGCGCTCTCGAACGAGCTCCGTGCAGCGTTCCCACATCATTCCGGGGCCGAACTTCGGATACTGGAACTCTTCAATGAGGCTCGTGATCGCAGTCTGTTTGCGCTTGGGCATCAGGGCGTTAAATATCGCGTTGCCGAGCGACAGCCCTTTGACGCGCTGCGCGGCCCAGTCGGCCGGCATCTGATTGACCGGCACGCCCCAGACTTTCTCGGTGTACGTCTTAAAGAAGCGTCGATAGAGGCGCCATCCAAAACGAGCGACGAGCCAACCCTCATAGTTGGTTTGATCTTTGGGAGGATGAATCTTGGCGTTGACGTAACTGAGAACGCAGCGCACCGCCTCAATCGGACCGAGATTCTTGAGCGCGTTGCTCGCTTTTAGCGGATAGTCGTAGTACTTGCCTTCGTAAAAAATGCGGCTCATTCGCGGGCGAAGCAAGAAGTCGTCGTCGGAGAGAATTTCGTGCCACAGCGCCTCAATTTCGGGAACCTTGGTAAAAAAACGGTGCCCACCAATGTCAAAGCGCCAACCGTCAATCTCCACCGTGCGACTAATTCCGCCAACGACCGAATCAGCCTCGTAGACGGTTACATTTCCGCCGCGCTTGACAATGTCGTAAGCCGCTGTCAGTCCCGCTGGACCCGCGCCAATAATGACCACCGGGTCCTGTTCACTCATCGCGCAATCTTAGCCACGGCCCTGCAACGCTCCTAAGGCGCGGAGACAACCAGTTCCTGTAACTGCATGGGCTGATAGTAACCACCCACGTTCTCTTTGACGATTGGAACGGAGTCGCGATGCAGATCGCTCGCCAAACTCGTTGCAAAGTGCCAACAGGTTTGTTTGAGTCCGTAAAAGTGAGCGCGAACAACAAACACCCGTTGGTTCACTCCCACCATTTTTGCAGCTCGGTCGGCGTACTCAGCCGGTGTCAGTTTCTTGTATTTCGCGAGGTAGTCATACCAGTCCACAATTGCGGGGTTTTCAAATCGCGGATAGCCCACATATGTAAGAGACGGATTCGAATAACGCAGCAACGAGGGTCCGAGCTGGTCGGGACACACGAACACAATCGCGCCCGCCGGGACCGCCGCTAACGCCACGGCAATCTGACCAGCTTGGGTGCGCTGCGAACCCACTCCCCACTTGTCTGTCCACAAAGAGGCGCCCGAGAAGAGCGCCAGAACGATAAGAATTCGTAGCGGTGTCGTGAAATTGCGTACTCCCCGCGCGATAACAAAACACAAGGGAACGGCAATGACGGCGGCGTATCGCGGTACGTACGCGCTGCCCCCGAAGTGTGACGCCATTAGTCCGACGGCCATCGTCACCAGCACAATGAATGAAACCGTTCGAATCTCTGACGTCCCGCGATAGTCCAACTGCAGGATTCGCGAATCCATGGCCATTCGGTATCCAAATATTCCAAAGATCAGGAGTCCCACGAACACCATGATCGATATTTGGGTGTGCAGCGACCCCACGACGTGCGGAACACTCTGATTGACCGAGAATCCGTCAAACCACGTAAAAATTTGATACACCGTTGGCGCTGACGCCCAGGGCGTTCCGGTGTGGAGTCGCTGTGAGTTAAATATGGGAACCCACGGCAGGAACGTAATGAAGGAAGCCGTCAGTGCCCCCGGCAACCACCACTCTCGGCGGTCCAGATCTTTTCGACGAACCGCGATTCGAATCAGTGAGTACAGACCAATGACGCCCAGGAGATAGATCGCCCAGTAGTGGGTATAGAGAAGGGCGCTGCCCAGTACGCCAATAATCACTGCGGTGCGTGCGCG
>JANXTQ010000130.1 GCA_025352305.1 Actinomycetes bacterium | reverse complement strand
CGCAAGCAATCTGGGCGACCGTTCACGGCTACGTTTCTTTGGAACTCCTGCGGATCAATTTTTCCACCGACGCCGACGCGACCTACGACGCTCTGCTTCGTGCCATGTACGTGGGATTCTCCCAGTTGGGTGTTCCGCTTTAGACCAACGCCGGCCACCGGCCGGGGCGTTTTTTCGTTAGCAACAGATCCGTTAGATCTCGGTTCATGTGTTGTTGACGCCAGACGAGCATCTCGCGAGCCGCTTCAAATATGCGAGCGTCGTCGGTACACGCAGTTCGCCACGTTGGATCGAGTGCCGTGTCGAAACAGAGATACGTGCCGTCGCTGAACTGAACATAGGCCGTGTCGCGTTGCACGCTGACGGCGAGGTTGTAGTTCTCGAGAGGTCGGTCCCCACTCAGTGAACTCACGTACGGAATGAATGCGAAGCGCAGGTCCCATTCGTAGTGCGCAGCGTTGCGCCACTCGACGTCTTCGCCGTCGAGCAGTGCGCCAAGAGTGCGACCGTCGCAACTGGCGGGAACGTCGACGCCGAGAGCTTCGCACAGCGTCGGTAGCAGATCCACGTTTTCGGTGTAGCGCTCAACGACCGTTCCGGCGCGAGGTCGTCGCGGATCTCGCCAAAGTCCCACGATGTGATAGCTCTGGGGAAAGAAGCCCTCCTTCTCCTTGAGGCCGTGGTCTCCGAGTTGTTCACCGTGATCCGACGTGACGACAATCAACGTGTTGTCCCACTCGCCCCGTTGATCGATCGCCTCAAAAACGCGAGCCAACTGAGCGTCCACTTCACTAATCATCCCGTAGTACTGAGCTCGCATCGTGCGCAGACCCGCCTCGGTGGTCGGCGCCGCGCTCGCTTCAAAATTGATGAAGATCTCATGCAGCGAGTGGCGCTGCGCAGGCTCAACAGCGGATATCGGCATCGACACGTCCGCCGGGTCGTACATCGTGGAGAACGTACCCGCCGCGGCGTACGGCGGGTGTGGACGCAGGAAGCTGAGATGGGCAAACCACTCAGAATCTTGCTTAGCGTGCCAGTCAATGAATCGATCCGCAAGAAACGCACTTAGTGAAAGATGTGCGTCGCGTTCCGGTTCGCTCGCGAGTGCGTGTTGCCAACCCATTTGCACGTCGTGACCGAGAGAACGCAGCCAATGTACCCAGGGCGCCTGCGAGTTGGGAAGATAGCAGCCGACTGAAAATCCCGGAAGGATTCCGTCGTAGTCGTCGAGTCGCGGATCGTCGAGTCCCGAGACCAGTCGTGGATCGACCCCTTGGTCGGTGTAGCCAAAAAGAGTCGGGTCGTACCCCGCGCGCCGAGCCACTGTCGCCACGTTCTCAAAATGCGCGGGGTGAGGGGTGCCGTTAGAGACCACCCGATTGTTCATTTGATACGTACCCGTATAGAGAGCCGCGCGTCCGGGCGAGCACGGTGCGGCCTGGGAGTAGTGCGAGCCGAGTCGCACGCCTTCACGAGCCAGTCGATCGAGCGCCGGGGTTTGAACGAAGGGGTGCCCGCCCGCGGCGAATGAATCGGATCGAAACTGATCCAACGTAATAAACAGAACGTTCACGACGCTGCTTCGACCAGGCGGTGTAGATGGGCAGCCAAATCGTCCAAGATGGCCAGAGCGCTCGGCAGAGCAATTCCGAGAATCAAAAATCCATGAACCATGCCCTCGGCCTCGAGAATTTCGACGGGGGTGTCAAAGTGTTCGAGCAGGCCCGCGTACGCCAGCGCTTCGTCACGCAGTGGGTCGTACTGCGCGACAACGACAATCGCGGGCGGAGAATCGGCGAGGTCCATGCTCATCAGCGGTGAAACCCGTTGGTCGATGTGATTTGTAAAGTCGCCGAGGTACGCCTCGTAGTCGCGGCGCAGTTGATCATTTTCCAGCATGAAACCTTTGCCGTATTTGTGCGACGACTCGGTCACCATTTCGGGACCAAGCGTGGGATAGATCAAAACCTGGGCCGCCACGGAAAAATCGTCGTCTCGCGTCGCGGTCGCCGCGACGGCCGCGAGGGTGGCGCCCGCCGAATCGCCAATGATGATGATGGGCACGTCGCGTCCCACGAACTGCGCAGTCCTCGATCCGATCTGACGAACTGCGCCGATTGCGTCGTCGACGCCGGCCGGAAATGGCGACTCGGGTGCGAGTCGGTACTCGACGGAAATCAGCGGCATTTTGGTGACCGCACTCAGTCGACGACAAAGTCCGTCGTGCGTGTCGAGATCTCCTACGACGAACGCTCCCCCGTGAAAGTAGACCATCAGCGCCAGGCCTTCGTCGCCCGGCGGAACGTACAACCTCGCATTCAGGGTTCGATCGTCAATCTCCAGTTGCACGTCGCGCACCTCGGACATCACCGCGGGACTAGGCCACAGCGAAAGACACATCTCTCGGTGGGCACGACGTCGATCAACAAACGAAATCGGAGTTGGCTCGTCTACGCCACTGCGGTACATCTCGTCAAGGACAGCTTGCAATTCTGGGTGCAGGGCCACGGATCCTCCTCGACGTGATACTAGACAGGGTTCACCCGTCGCTCGGGCGTGTCAAAGTAGAGCGTGCTTAGTCAAATACGCCTCCTGGATGACCACGGTCAAATTGTGACTGTTCGCTGTGAGCACGTCGTGCAGGAGCAGGGAAGCGGCTCGATTCACCAGATTTCATTTACGGCGCCGCACGCTCTGCGCGCCCACAGTGTTGATGCGGAATTAGATCTGCGAGTTGAGCACTTCATCGAACACGGATATCAGTCTTGGTCCACGGTGAGACGCACGACACCCGACGACGTGCGCTCCGAGCGCGCGGACGCTCCGAGGTGGTTTCGTTCCCAGATGCTCGCCGATCGACAGTCACCTGGCGCAGAACTAGCTGGTGAAA
>JANXTQ010000129.1 GCA_025352305.1 Actinomycetes bacterium | reverse complement strand
AGTTCGCCCATGTCTTTGATTCCAAGAGTTCGCTTGACCATTGATTCAAAGAGGTCGCCAATCGGCGCAACGATCGCAATAACCACCGCAACAATGAATGCGTCTTTAATACCCGGTCCCCACGGATGCATGTTCGGAAGTACCGCAATCGCGACCAAAATTGACACGACGGCGCCGCCGAGTGCTCCCTCAATGGTCTTTCCCGGTGAGATGCTCTTAGCTAACGGTCGCTTGCCGAAAGCGCGACCAATGAACAAGGCGCCCACATCATTGGCGACCACGATGATGATTGCTCCCAGGAGAAAAACCAGACCGTGGCCGTGGGGGAAATTTACCGGTGAGATCAGTAGGGCGGCGTAGGAACCAAGTACGCCAATCCAGACGTAAATAAATACCGTCGCGCCAATCCCGTCGAGAACGTCAACTTTGGACTCAGCGCCCAAGAACCACAGGACCGCAAAAAATAAGAAGAGCACGCTGACGAGCCCGAAAGCGGATTCGCCCTTGTTGTACGCCGAAATCGCGAGGGCCAACGTGGCCACGAGTCCGAGCAACGTTGCGGGGTGTACGCCCACTTTTCGAAACGCGGCGTACGCCTCGAGGGCCGCAGCGACGAGCGCGACGCACACGAGCACCAATACCGCGATTGTTCCCACCTTGAACAAGATGGCCACGGCCGCCGCAATGACGAAACCGGTCAAGGTAGCGAGAGACACATTTTTTTGACTCTGCGCGCGCGCGGCGCGACCCTGCAAGGGATTGGCCGAACTCGGCCGGCGCGTGCGCAGTGGTCGCGACGGAGCGGGACGGGGTGTTTCAGCGAGAATCTCTTCATCGACGAGGGGTGACTCTGGGTTGAACTCCCACGGTCGAACGTCCTCTTCAGGGCTCTCACTGGCGAGAACTGAAGCGTCGAACTGATCGTCGTGCGCCACCCAGTCGGCCTCGCCTTCGCGCCACGCCGGAGCGGGAATCGACGCCCAGGGATCGTCCTCGGTGTTTACGGCGTCGCGTGACAGCACGGCGGGTACTTGGCCCGTCGGCGCTTCGGTCCAGTGAGGAAGGATGGACTCTTCGACGGGAGTTGCAAGGTCCGATGCCACATCGGCCCCAACGATGGTGACGCGAGGGTCCGCCGCGCTGACGACCGGAACTTCTCCGGTCTCGTCGACTTCATTGGCGTCGTCGTCAAACTTCAAGAAGCTCGTGCTCCTTTTGGCTCAGCAACGTATCGACCGTCGCAACTTCATCATGAGTCCACTTGTCGAGGGTCTTTTCCACTCGCTCAATTTCGTCGGTTGACAGACCGTGCTCTTTTTCCAACGCGTCAAGTTCTTGGCGGGCGTGTCGGCGCACTCCGCGAATGGCGACCTTGCCGTCTTCGGCCTTTTGACGAACGATCTTGACGAGAGCTTTGCGTCGTTCTTCGGTCAACGGCGGAAAAGCGAGTCGAATAATGATCCCGTCGTTGGACGGGCTGAGACCGAGGTCGGAGTTCTGGATCGCTTTTTCAATGGCCGCCATGGCGCCCTTGTCGAACGGAGAGATCACCAACATGCGCGGTTCGGGAACCGAAAAACCGGCCAGGGTTTTAAGAGCGACGTTGGAGCCGTAGTAGTCAACAATGAGACCGTCGACGAGCGAGGCGCTGGCTCGACCGGTGCGTACCCCGGCGAACTCGCTACGCAGGTGATCCAGCGCGCGCGCCATCTTGTCGCGAGTGTCCTCTAAGACCAGGTCGATCATCTCGGAGTCCATCATTTCACCAGCGTACCCACGGCCTCGCCTGCGAGGGCGCGACGAAGGTTCCCCGGGGCCATCAGGTCAAAAACGCGTAGCGGCAGCGAGTTGTCTTTGCAGAAGGTGATGGCCGTTAAGTCCATTACTCGCAGATCTTTGGCGAGAACTTCGTCAAAACTCAGCACGTCAAACTTCGTGGCGTCGGGAAACAGTTTCGGGTCGGCGCTGTAGACGCCGTCGACTCCCCCGTGAGTTCCCTTCAGCACAATCTCCGCCTCAATCTCCGCGGCCCGCTGCGCCGCGGGCGTGTCGGTCGTGAAGTACGGATTGCCCATCCCGGCAGCAAAAATGACGACGCGGCCTTTTTCCAAGTGGCGAACGGCGCGACGGCGAATGTAGGGCTCGGCGACCTGATTCATGTCAATGGCGGACATCACTCTCGTGGGTCGACCATGTGACTCAATCGCGTCTTGAAGCGCGAGGGCGTTAATAACGGTTCCGAGCATGCCCATGAGGTCCGAGTTGGCTCGATTCATTCCGGCCATGGCGCCCGTGGCACCGCGCCAAATGTTTCCGCCGCCCACCACTACGGCGAGTTCGAGTCCGCCCAGTTCGCACGACGCCGCAATCTCCGTCGCCAAATAGTCCACGGTCGTGGCATCAATGGTTTCAACACTCGAGCTCGAGGCCAAGGCCTCACCCGAGAGTTTTAAGACGACTCTTCGCACCGAGGGCCTCAGGCGCCGACGACCACTTGGGCGTACGCCGTGATTGAACCCGCACCCACGTACTGATCAATGGTCTGCTTTTCGTCTTTGACGAAGGGCTGCTCAAGCAGGACGCGGTCCTTGAACCATCCATTTAGGCGGCCCTCAATGATCTTGGGCAGCGCCGCTTCGGGCTTGCCTTCATTGCGCGAAATCTCTTCGACGGTCTTGCGCTCGGCGTCGACTTCTGACTGCGGAACGTCGTCTCGGCTCAAGTAGACGGGCTTAGAAAACGCAATGTGGACGGCGACTTCGTGCGCGACCTCTTGGTTCGCGCCCTTAACGACGACCGCGACCGCGTTAACGCCTCGTCCGGACTGCTCGTGCAGGTACGTATCAATGATTTCGCCCTCACCGGCCACGAGTCGATAGACCTTGCCGAGTGAGATGTTCTCTTTCAACGTGGTGAGCATTGTTTCGATCTGCTCGGTGAACTGAGAGGTCGCTGCCTCACCGTCAGCGGCGACTCGCGCGGCAATGTCATCGACGAGCGCAACAAATCCCTCAGACTTGGCAACGAAGTCCGTCTCACAGCGCATCTCCACAATGGCCGCGACGTTGCCGTCTTTGACCACCGAGACCGCGCCCTGAGAGGCGTCACGATCAGCACGTTTGGCAGCGGAGGCTAGACCCTGCACGCGTAGCCACTGAGTAGCGGCATCCATATCTCCGTCGTTGGCTTCCAGTGCCTTTTTAGCATCCAGAATTCCAACGCCCGTAGCCTGGCGCAAACTTTGTACGTCCTTAGCGGTGAACGACACCGTGAATCTCCTTGTGGGTAAGCGAGTGGGAATTTAGGCGAGAACCGTCGCGGCGGGCTTGGGAGCCACCTTCGGACGGTTGTGCGCAATAAAACGACCTTCAACAACGGCGTCAGCAATGACGCGACACAGCAGTGCGCCGGCGCGGATGGCGTCGTCGTTGCCGGGAATGACGTAGTCAATCAAGTCGGGGTCACAGTTGGTGTCCACGACCGCAACAACGGGCAGGCCGAGCTTTCGCGCTTCGGTCACCGCGATGTGTTCCTTCTTGGTGTCGATGACGAAAATGGCGTTCGGCAACGTGTGCAGATTGGAGATGCCACCGAGGTTGCGCTCCAACTTGTCCAGTTCGCGGCTGTGACGCAGTGCTTCGCGCTTGGGCATATTTTCGAAGTCCCCCGCGCGCTGCATGGAGCGAAGCTCCACCATTCGCTTGACGCGACCCGCAACGGTCGCGAAGTTGGTGAGCATTCCGCCCAACCAACGCTGGTTGACGTAGGGCATGCCGCACGCGTCGGCGTACTCAGCAATGGGTCCCTGGGTCTGCTTCTTGGTGCCGACAAACAGAATCGTGCCGCCGCCCGCGACGAGGTCGCGCACGTAGGCGTACGACGATTCAATGCCGACGAGGGTCTTGCGAAGATCGATGAGGTAGATGCCGTTGCGCTCACCGAGGATGAAACGACGCATCTTCGGATTCCAACGGCGGGTCTGGTGCCCAAAGTGCACGCCCGAGTCCAACAGTTCCTTCAAAGTGACGAGTGCCACTGTTTTCCTTTCGTTCGGTTCAAATCACGCCCCGAGAGCGCCCGAGGGCGACCGTACGAATATCGAGACGCAACGACGTAAATACCTTCTCGCTCTGAGAGGGCCTCTCAATGTTAGTCGCTCCGGCTCGGGGACTTCTCGCTAATCGCTACGCGCGTGGGTGGCTCTGGTGGTGGACCTTTTGCAGGCGCGCCTTAGAGACGTGGGTGTAGATCTGAGTGGTCGTCAGACTTTCGTGGCCCAGTAGTTCTTGGACGACACGTATGTCCGCTCCGCCTTCTAATAAGTGCGTGGCGAAGGTGTGGCGAAGTTGGTGCGGATGAATGTGACCCGCTCCCAGTCGCCGGTCCAAGACGCGTCGCACGTCGCGCGAGCTCAATCGATTGGCTCGCCGATTGACAAATAACGCGGCGCTGTCGCCGCTGGAGCCCATGACCTGTCCGCGACCCTCGTCGCGCCAGCGACGAAGAGACTCCACTCCCACCTCGTGTAGTGGAACCATGCGCTCCTTGCGCCCTTTGCCGAGCACCGTCAGCGTTCCGCTCGACCACTGCACGTCATCAATGTCGAGTCCGCACAGTTCACTCACGCGAACACCCGCTCCGTAGAGAACTTCGCAAATTGCTCGATCACGTAGCGCCCAGGGGTCGCTGCCCCAGTCAGCGTCGAGCAGCGTTGCCAACTGTTCACGTACAACGAGTGCGGGAAGTTGCTGCAGGGCCTTGGGCGCACTGACCGACGCGGTGGGGTCGGCGTCGAGGTACTCCTCGTGAACCAGCCACGAAAAATACGTGTGCAGCGACGCCAGGTGCCGCAGAGTGGAACTGCGCTGGTCACCTCGGTTCATGAGGTGCGCCAAGTACGCGCGAACGTCGCGGCGAGACACGTCGGCGGGATCACTCAATCCGCACTCGCCACACCACTCACGAAAAGCCTTCACGTCGGCGCGGTACGCGCGCTGTGTCTGCTCGGAGCGATCCCGCGCCGTGAGATGGGTCACAAACTGCGCTTCACGCCACGAGGAGGGGACCTCTTCAACCGTTCGGCTCTTTGCCACGTAGCAAGGCTAACGCTCCACCTATTTAATTCACTGCTCTCAGTAGGCTGACCACGACGGTCGGAGACGCCATGGCACGAATTTTGATCATTGAAGATGACGATCGCATTCGCGAGTCGCTGCGACTCATTTTTCAAAGCGAGGGTTACGACGTCGATGACGCCGCGACGGGCGAAGCGGGAATCGAACAGTTCGGGCGTCTCGCCGCCGACGTGGTGATTGTGGACGTGATGTTGCCCGCCATGAGCGGCATTGACGCGTGTCGGGCACTGCGCGCCGTGTCGGACGTTCCCATTGTGGTGGTGAGCGCTCGTGACGACACCACCGACATCATTGCGGGCCTCGAAGCGGGCGCCGATGACTACGTCACTAAACCGTACGTGGCCCAAGAGCTCCTCGCTCGCGTGCGAGCGCACCTGCGTCGACGACCGGTAGATCAAGCCAATGCTTTTACCCTCGGCGATCTCATCGTCACTCCCGATGAAGGCTCTGCCAAACTCACCGACGGAACCGAAGTTCACCTGACCGCCACGGAGTTTCGATTGCTGACGGAACTCGCGATGGTCAACGGCAAAGTGCTCAGCCGCGAGGATCTATTGGAACGAGTCTGGGGATATGACTACTTCGGAGACGGTCGCCTCGTCGATGTCCACATTCGTCGACTGCGAACCAAGATTGAACCGGACCCCGCCGTGCCGACGCACCTACTCACTGTTCGCGGCACGGGCTACAAGTTGGTGCTCTAAGTGCGCCGGCGCAGCCTGCGTCTGCGCTTGAGTCTCGCCTTCGGCGTCGGCGCCACGTTGCTGAGTGTGGTCTTTGCCTCGCTCGCCTACTTCGGGGTTCGACACATCCTGGTTACTGAACGCCAAGCCACTGATTTACGACAGGCCTACGTCAACGCGGCCCTAGTTCGTAATGCGCTCACGACCAGTCCCGAGAGTTTGCCGGAAGTTCTTCATTCACTCGACGTCGCCACGTCGTCAACGTCGTTCCTGCGCTGGCAGGGACAGTGGTACGCGACGAAGGCCAACACGTCGCAGAAGGTAATTCCCTCAGCTCTTCGACGCATGGCCGTGCGCGACGTTGTCTCGCGCCAAGTCGTGCTGCGACACGGCACGCCCGTACTGTTCATTGACGTTCCGTTGCCGACCAGTCACGCGACGTACTACCAGTTGCACAGTTTGGGGGACCTCGAAGCGACGCTCAAGCGCTTGTTTCTAATTTTCGCGGGCGGCGCACTATTTACGTCGCTGCTCGGTGCCCTGAGCGGTTCACTGATAACGCGGCGGGCCATGGCACCGCTCGAAGTGGCTTCCGCCGCTGCACAACGCGTTGCGGCCGGAGAACTCGATACGCGCATTCCCGAAGATCCGAAGAACTCCGAAGTTGCGACACTGGCCACGTCGTTTAACACCATGATCGAACAGTTGGTCCTGCGCCTGCAGCGCGACGCACGATTTGCTGGCGACGTGAGTCAC
>JANXTQ010000096.1 GCA_025352305.1 Actinomycetes bacterium | reverse complement strand
AGTTGAGCGAAACTATGAGCAGGCATCACGTCGACGGCCCAGCAACGCAGTCGCAACGTCGAACCGGTGCGCGACATAGCGAAGAGGTTTCGATCGCTGGGCGCCCGCGAAATCGTTCGCAACCCGTGGCGCTACTCATTGATGATTGTGTTGAACTCTCATCAACACGTTGCAGTTCAACTGATATTTGCATAGGTCCCCAACTCCGCTTTTGCGCGAGTTGCCAAGGACTTGAGCAACAAACTTCACCTGTAAGAGGTGATGACTTCAATCGATACAAAAAAGCGAGCAATGTGGCCCACTGATTCAAAACTTACCACGGTCTCTCGATCTAGGTCCGCTCGCCCCGAGCATTCGCCGACGACGACCAATTTGAACGTGCGAGAATTTCTTCCTTCTTGACTTCCTGGATGATGCCCCCTGCGGATTGTGAAGCCGCTGGGAGATCCTCGCCTCACTCATTCAAAAATGGCGTTTCACACTTCTCCTTCATCCAATCAACTCGCAGTGCTTTATTAGAAATTGCGTGAAGGAGATCCCGACGCACCACGAATCAGACGAGATCGTCATCCGAAACGTCGAGCGGCTTCGAAAAAGGTATGTACGACCACTCGGGTCTGCACGAAGGGAAACACATGAAAACTTTTACCAACAAACATCCGCGAGCGCTCGTCGCAGTCGCCGCGATCGCCGCACTGCTGAGTGTGGGAGTCGCAACCGCAGCGACCACGTCGCCTTCGAGCAATGCAACTGCCAAGGGAATGGGCATTAATGAATTCGGGATGTCCCAGTCCTACTTCAACGGAGGAGCAGTCAGCTTCACCTATACGAAGGGCTTCTACTGCGACCAGAAGGTTTCGTCCGGTGCCTCGTCAGGTTGTGAAGCCGGTGCGACCTACAAGACCGCTCCCGCCAAAAACTTCGATCCGTTGTACATCACGATTCCGCTCGGCTTCACGGTTCCCACGATGTCCATGCAGTGCCCCAATGGGTTGGTCTGTGTAGACCACCCGGGCACCATTGACTTGAGTCGTTTAGAGCCGGCGCTTAAGCCGCTTTACCCTCAGTACACCAAGGCCCAGCTCACCGCAGCGTTGAAGAACTCCGCGACCCCGGGTCACGAGCACTTCATCACGACAGCCAATAGCCGCCAAGCGGAATGGTGGGACGTAAAAGTGGTCGGTGTGACGAGCAAGAGCGTCTGGAACTCCATCAACGCACACAAGTCGTTCCAGTACTTGAACGCTCAGGTCAAGGCCAAGAAGACCACCGGAATCATTCCGACCAACTTGTTCTTGTTCTTCGCAGTCAACTAACACACAGTTTTAAGTGGGGTCCGGCGGCGCGAGAGATCGCGTCGCCGGGCCCCACTTTTCAGTTGTTTTCGCTGATGTTGCGTACGACGCCAATCAGTTCACTGGCGCGCCAGAAAACGTTCACCGCGTTCGCGCGCGATCCCTCGGTCCCTTAGACCTGTTCTGCTTCGAGGAACTCCAAAATTCCCGCGAACTTCTCACGCGCGGCTTCGCGGCGCGTGGGAATGTGCTGAGTCGGTATTTCGCTGGCGGTGTAACCCTTCAAAGCGTGACGAGCGACAGTTTGGCGGTGAACCTCATCGGGTCCGTCATAGATTCGTGCGGCTCGTGCCGCTCGATACATTGCCTCCAGCGGCATATCGGCCGAATATCCGAGTGATCCGTACGTTTGAATTGCGCGGTCAACGACATTGTGCAAAACCGTGGCGCCGTAGTACTTGATCATGGCAATTTCAACGCGTGACGCCGAAGCTCCGACCTTGTCCATTTTCCACGCCGCCTGCAGCGTCATTAGTCGAGCCGCGTTCATCTCGGCCATTGAGTCGGCAATCCAGTTCTGAATGGTTTGCTTCTCACTGAGCAGCGATCCGTGCGTAAAGCGACTGAGTGAGCGTTCGCACATCATGTCGAACGCCCGCTGTGACTGTCCGAGCCAGCGCATGCAGTGATGTATCCGACCGGGCCCGAGACGAGCTTGAGCGAGCATAAAGCCCGAACCTTCGGGCCCAATTAGGTGGTCAGCGGGAATGCGCACATCTTCATAAAGGATCTCGGCGTGATTCCCAAAGCGTCCGTAGACAACTTGCGGGTCATCCATCGCGCCCACGTCACGAAGAATTTTGACTCCCGCAGTGCCGACCGGGACGACGAACATCGACGAACCCTGGTAGGGGTGAACATCGGGATTGCTGACCGCCATAACGATCAAAATGTCCGCAACTGAGCCGTTCGTGGTGTACCACTTTCGACCGTTGATGACCCATTCGTCTCCATCTTTAACGGCCGTTGTCTCGAGCAACCGTGGGTCGCTGCCCGCGGTGTGAGGTTCGGTCATTGAAAATCCAGAGCGAATTTTTCCGTCGAGCAGCGGCTGCATCCATCGTTCACGAATATCGTGGCGCCCCGTCATCTCCATGCCCACGGCGAGTAACTCCGCGTTACCGCTGTCGGGCGCGTTGTTTCCAAAGACCAACGGTCCGAGTCCCGACTGACCGAGCACCTCGTGCATGAGACCGAGACGAACCTGGCCAAAGCCCATTCCGCCGAGTTCGCTCGGAAGGTGCGCCGCCCACAGGCCCCGGCGGCGAACTTCGTCCTGCAGTGGCTTAATGATCTCGAGAATTCCGTCGTACGACAGGCGCAGCGTCTCAATCGGAAAGATCTCTTCTCTCATGAATTCGCGCATCCAGGCGAGTTGTTCTTCGAACTCCGGTTCGGTCTCAAAATCCCACGCCATTGACGCTCCTTGTCGCACTTACTCGCCCCACCCTACGCCGATGTATTGAGGTGTTCAGTTGTAACGAAAGGTCCAAAGTCCTCGCCTTCTACACTGCAGCACGTCAAAGGAGCGCCGTGGCCAAGAAGAGTTCCAAGAAGCAGACCGAATCTAAGAAAAAGAGAATCGGCATCGTCGACACAATGTTCGCTCGTTACGACATGGGTGCTGCAGCAACCGCCGAGCTGCGCGAGTGTGACGGATACGGCGTCACATTCGACGTGGTAACCGCGACCGTGCCGGGCTTTAAGGATCTGGCGGTCGCGGCCAAGAATCTGATTGAACGCAAAAAGTGCGACATTGTCGTTGTCCTGGGAATGCCCGGCAGCGCCCCCATCGACAAACAGTGCGCGCACGAGGCTGCTCAGGGCATCATGCTCGCCCAGTTGCTCACTTCCACCCCGATTCTCGAGGTGTTTGTTCACGAGGATGAATCGAGCGACCCGGAAGTTCTTGCGTCGGTATTTGACCAACGCTCGCGCAAGCACGCTCGCAACGCCTACTGGATGCTTTTTGAACCCGAACAGTTACAGCGCCGCGCCGGCCAGGGAGTTCGCCAGGGTTTTGAAGATGCTGGCCCCCTCGTGCTCGGTTTTTAGCGAGCGACCAACTGGTCTTTAGGCAGTCCGAGCACGCGCTCGGCGATGATGTTGCGCTGAACAACGGACGTTCCTCCACCAATGGTGAGTGCTTGGGCGTAAAGAAAGCCGTGATACCAGGTCGCGCCCATGTCGCCGTCCACCGCGCCGGGACCGCGGCCTTCGAGCATGCCGGCCGCGCCGGCCAAATCGTGAGCGAGCGACATCACCTCTTGACCGTGATCGTCCGCCAACGCTTTACGCACTGACGCCTCGGGTCCGGGCTCTTTGCCCGCAAGCGCAGCTGACAGCAGTCGTAGGCGCAGTAGGCGAAGAATCTCGCCGTGACTCCAACAACGAACGAGTGCGTCTCGCTCAATGGCGCTCAAGCGTTCCTTCATCTTGGACGCAGCGCTCACCACATCCTTTGCGGTCGGTCCACGCCCCCACAACGCTCCTTCGCCCGACAGCGACACGCGTTCATTGCCGAGGGTGACCTTGGCTAGTCGCCAGCCATCATTGACGTCGCCAATGAGATGGTCCGAGGGAATACGCACTTCGTCGAGGAACACTTCGTTAAACGCGTGATCGCCCGTCATATCGACCAAGGGACGAACGGTGATGCCCGCAGCGTCCATTGGACAGATGAAGTAAGAAATTCCCTTTTGCGGTGCTCCGTCGCTCGACGTGCGAGCGAGCAATATCCCCCACTTGGCAATGTGGGCGTAACTCGTCCAGATTTTCTGACCCGTTATGACCCACTCGTCGCCGTCACGAACGGCTTTTGTTTGCAGCGACGCGAGGTCGCTGCCGGCGTCAGGTTCGGAGAAGAGTTGACACCAAAAGTCTTCTCCACTGAGCAAGCGCGGCAGCCACCGACGTTGTTGCTCCTCGGTGCCGGCGTAGATGATCGTGGGTCCGGCCCAGCCAATACCAATCGGATTGATTGGTCGCGTGACGTGAGACCGTCGTAACTCTTCGTCAATAATCAGTTGAGTTTCGGTGTCGGCGCCACGGCCCCACGGTGCTGGTAAGTGCGGCGAGACCAGTCCGGCGTCAGCGAGTTCTCGCCCCGTCGGCGTCGGATGTGCTTCGAGCCACTCTCTGATCTGCAGTCGACGAGGATCGTTCGCCGCCGCAATCTCGGGTCCACTCGCTGAACCCGCCGGGGCCAGCAGTCCACGGCCTTCGCTCATCGCGCCACGACCCGGTTCACTTGCATTGCTGACTTCCCCACTGTTGTCCTGTCTTGAAGATACCCCACCCTTGTTCGAAGAGCCGCTGAGGTTCTGTAAAGTCGGGCCAACGATAGGGGGCTTCGTGAGTTCATGGAACTACGCCGAGGTGTGGCGCGCACTGGCCCACGTTCAAGGCGACGCGGTCGCAATCGAACAAGGACCGCGCAGCGTGAGCTGGAGCGAATTTGATCAGAGTTCGCGTGCGGTAGCCACCTGGATGAACGAACGCGCGGTGGCCCCGGGTGCCAAAGTCGCGCTCTACTTGCACAACAGTCCCGAGTATCTAATTGGTTTTGCCGCGGCTCTGTTCAACAAATCAATACCCGTCAATACGAACTACCGATACGGGGTCGACGAACTGGTCTATCTCTTTGACAACGCTGACGCCGAGGTCTTAATTTTTCACGGCAGCTTTCTCTCCGTCGTGGAGGCACTGCGACCCCAGTTGCCCGGTCTGCGTCACTTTCTCTTTGTCGACGACGCCACGGAGCCGTGTCCGAGTTGGGCCACACCTTTTGAAGAGGCCACGGCCACGACGATTGGAGAGTTGCCGGAGTTGAGCGGCGACGACATGATATTTCTCTACACCGGCGGCACAACAGGCATGCCCAAGGGTGTCATGTGGCGCCAGGACGATCTGTTCGCACGCCTTAATTCGGGCGGCTTTCGACGCTTCGACGAAGAGTCGCACGCCCAAGCGGTAGCCGAACTTGTTCGTAGCGATGGTCCCGGCTACTCGGTTCTTCCTGCGTGTCCCTTGATGCACGGCACCGGACTCTTTACCGCCATCAATGCTCTTGGCGGAGGGGGTCGGGTCGTTCTACTGCCCAGTCGCCACTTCAGTGCCGACGAGTTGGCTCGAGTAATCGACGATCACGAGGTGAACGTTGTAGTCATTGTGGGCGACCCCTTTGCACGGCCGCTGCTTCGCTGCCTCGAGGCAAATCCGAATCAGTACTCACTGAGCAGCGTCTTTGCCTTTCTCTCCTCCGGCGCCATGTGGAGTGAAGAAATCAAACGTGGTCTGCTGGCGCATCAGCCCAACATGATGTTGGTGGACGCATTTAGTTCATCTGAAGCGCTCGGCATGGGTTCGTCGATCTCGAGCGGTCAATCAATGCAACAGACGGCCCGTTTCACGTTAGGCGTCGACGTACGCGTTATTTCAGACTCTGATACTGACGTACTGGCGGGTAGCGACGAGATCGGCCGATTGATGCTCGGAGGACGCATTCCTCTCGGCTACTACAAGGATGAGATCAAGAGCGCCGCGACTTTTCAGGTTGTAGACGGCGTTCGCTACAGCGTTCCCGGCGACATGGCCAAAGTGAACGCTGATGGCACCATTCAGTTGCTCGGACGCGGCAGCCAGTGCATCAACACCGCTGGAGAAAAGGTCTTTCCCGAAGAGGTGGAAGAAACGCTGAAGACTCACGCCGCGGTCGCCGACGCCTGCGTAGTGGGCGTGGCCGACGAGGAGTATGGCCAGCGAATCGTCGCGGCGGTGGAACTGCACCCCCAACAGCACGTCGATGAGTCTGAACTAATTGCGCACGTGAAGTCACGACTTGCCTCGTACAAAGCGCCTCGAGCCATACGCACGGTCGACACCATTGGTCGAGCGGTCAATGGAAAGATGGATTACGCCCGACACCAACGCGAGGCGGCCGAATGGCTCCGCGATCGAGGGGCGTTTTAAGGAAGATTTTTCCCGAGCAGTCCGCGTAGTCCGAGCGAGACGTACTCGGCGTACTGACGGCTGAGGTGCAGCGTGTCATAGTGCACCAAGAGCCGATTCACGAGTGCCGGACAGATCTTGTTGGCGCACAGCAGCGGGTTCACGTCAATAAACGGCACGTGCGCCGCGAGAGCGGACTGACGAAGTTTGTATCGGTTCGAACTCGTCGCGACCGATGGAGCCGCTAGAGAACATCGCTGAATATCGTGCAAATTTTCCAGCAGGCAGCCTTGAGGAGTCGTGCCGCCGGGGTACTTACCGCCCGTTAAGGGAACCGGGATGTTTCCGAGCAAGACAATGTGCGCGTGCGTCGGGGCCAAAGCAGCAACAAATTTGGTTACGGCGTCAATCGTTTGTTGAGTAGTGGGCGGAGCCAGCGAACTCGACGGCAGTCGATTTGTCGGGCCGAGTTGATTCGGGTCCGCTCCGACTTTGAGCAGGTTTCCAAGGGTCGCCGCCACCACGATGCTCACGGGGTGAAGCGCAATCATTCGTTTGATCGACTGGGCAACAAATCGTTCGCAGACGGTCGAAACGTGTCCCGTTGGATCCACGTAACCCACTTGAATAAATACGCCGCACGCTGGCTTGGCGATAGGAACCACTCGAAAGTGATCTCGTACTCCGAGACGATCAAGTGCGGGCGCCCACATTTGAGCTTGGGAGTTGCCGTAGAGCACGACCACCTTGCTCGACGCAGTATCGCCGTACGAACAGCGCGGAACCGTTACTTGAGTCAGTGAGGGCGTGCAGTTGGTAACCATTGACGGAATCGAAAACGAGTCGGTTCCGAGCGAGAGTTCCAACGGCGGATCGCTGGCCGAGGGAAAGTACTTCACTTTCGTTGCGGCGAGGATCTGGGCCTGCAGTTTGTTGAGAGCGGGGTTTCCGTTGACGCGCACTGCCGAGTGCGCTTCCAAGGTCGCTGTCGGAAGAACTGACACCACGAGGGCCAGCGTCATGGCGATGGCGCCGACTGCCAGCGAGCGCCACGGTGCGCGCTTGATCAGTGTCGAGCGACGGATGGGATCCTCGAGAAAGCGGAAACTGGCGTACGCAATAAGGACGGCAACAAACAGAAGCACGAGGCGCGAGGTTAGATCGGGTTGGGGGGGCCAATATTTCATGGCCAACGCAATGACCGGAAAGTGCCACAAATAAAGGGAGTACGAGAGATCCCCAACAACCACTGCGGGGCGCTGAGAGAGCAGGCGATTGAAGCCGTACTTTGAGTCACTCGCACCACACAGAATGATGAGTGCGACGCCGAGAACGGGAATACCCGCAATGGAGCCGGGATAGTCCAGCGGCGAATTGACCCACCACGCACTGGCGACGATGAGTCCACAGCCAACCCACGTTCCACTCGCCGCAACCCACTTGTTAATGCGCGAGCCGTGGGAAATGACACCGGCAAGTACGACGCCGACGCCGAGTTCCCACGCGCGCGTGGCAATTGAGTAGTAGGCCGTTTGATAGTTCTGATGTGTGGCGATAATCGACCAGACGTACGACAGAACCACAAGAGCCGACACCACAACCACGACCGCTCGTTGTTTTCGTCGAAAGAGGAACGTGATCGCAAGGACGAGGCTCGGAATGACGAAATAGAACTGCTCTTCGACTGCCAAGGACCAAAAGTGCAGCAACGCTGAGGCCGGTGCAGTGTCGGCGAAGTAGTTCACGCCTTGATTCGCAAAGTGAAAGTTCGCAGTGAAAAGTGCAGAAGCCACCGCGTCGTGCGCCAAGTCAAAGGTGCCAATCTGCCCGAAGAGGTACAAGCTGGCTGCCACCGTGACAATCAGGGTGAGAGTGGAGGCGGGCAAGATTCTTCGGGCACGGCGCGCGTAAAACGACAGCAAGCTCACGGAGCCGGTTCGATCAACCTCGCGAAAAAGCACTCCCGCAATAACGAATCCGGATATGACGAAGAAAACGTCCACGCCGACGTAGCCGTAGCGACACCGCAATAGGTCGTAATGGTCCAAAATCACGAGCAGCACGGCCACGGCCCGAAGACCCTGAATATCCGCGCGGTATCCGCTCGTTGAACGGTCAGTATTTGAGATCGACATGCTCCCTAACCGTCGTAATCGCCTCAAGTTTACTTCCCACACTTTTTGATTCGGCGATGCTGGTCCACCACGGGTGCCCGATTCGGTGCCAAATCGCTGGGAAACGAAACGAATTCAACGTCGCCTCATGTCACCTCTACCGCTTCGGGGCTATCTGGCGTCGACGCGATATCGGCCGTTCACCAAAAGATGTCACGAGCCACCGGAGACCAAATTTTGACGTCGTTCGCTGGAATATATGAGGCTCGGAGCCGCCCTTGTTGGTCAGCGGTGTTACTCGCCCCCACAGCGAGTGCTGACTATGCTCCTACGCGTTACTAAGCGGTAAC
>JANXTQ010000091.1 GCA_025352305.1 Actinomycetes bacterium | reverse complement strand
TGCGAGAGGGAGTGGACGGAAAAGTAATCGTTCGGACTGGTCGTCGAATCCCAGGAGTGTCTCCCATCGTGCCGGTGATGCACCCAATCGTCGTCGTGCGAATGGCCGTCGGCGATGCTTATGGGGCGGCGGAAGGACGAGACGGTCTGGCGAACTCGACGGATGAAATTGCCTGGCGCACGGAGCGTATTGATCGAGGGACATGCCGAGCAGTTGCGGAGTTTTCTTTTCGAACGGCCAAGAGCGCGTCGGGCTGCGTCTTTGGCGGACCCAAGTGGACGGTGTCGGCTGTTTACGAGGGCATGTTGAAAGAGGAGATGGACGCCGCGGCGGCTCGGCACCCCGACGTCCACTATCGGCCAATATTGATTGACGCGACGTACGCCGCACTGATGACGGAGTCGGGGGATCAGACTCTCGTCATCCCGGCGCTGAATCGAGACGGTGACTGTTTGAGTGACTTGGTGCTCGCAATGTTTGGTTCTATCGCCGGCGCCGAATCAGTGCTTCTGTCACTTGATGACGAGATGCGTCCGCGCGTGGCCATGGCGGAAGCGCCCCACGGAACGGCTCCGTCGCTGGAGGGTAAGGACGTGGCGAACCCCATGGCGATGCTTCTCGCGTGCGCAGCCATCCTCGAACATGCGGGACTGCGCGGAGAGCCCGACATGGCCGACGCGGCGCAGCGACTTCGCGCTGCCACATTGCAAGCTGCCGCCGACGGTGTGCGGTGTTTTGATTTAGGCGGAAACTCATCGACAACCGAGGTCGTCGATGAAGTTATCCAGCGACTGCGTACGCGAGAATGAGCGCTACGTGGAGGCGAGTGCTGTCACCACCACATTTTGAGGGGGATCGTGTCCACTGACGTATCAGTATTCGAAATTGAACTGCCGTATCTAAACACCGAAGGCATGGACCGCCAAAGCGCCGTACAGGTGGCGAGTGAAATGGCGCATGACCATTGGCTCGCGCGTACCGATATGGGTTACGCCGTACTTCACTATCGAGACGCCGAAGCCATTTTACGCGAACGCCGTTTCTTCAGCGCTTTGAGTCAAATTCCGCGTCTCAATGGTCTCGAAGGCGACTATTTCTCTCGCCGTCGACAATCAATTCTTACAACGGAAGGAGACGAACACACCCGGCTTCGCCGTCTGGTGTCGCCGGCCTTTACGCCCGCGGCGGCCGATCGGCATCGAAGCGCCATGCGTCGGGTCTTTAGTTCACTGCTAACGCCCGCAATTGAGCGCGGTAGCTGCGAGTTCATCAGCGAAGTGTGCGATCCGTACCCGATACCGATCATTTGCGAAGTTCTCGGTGCGCCGAGCACGGATTGGCAACTCTTTAGTTCGTGGGCTACCGATATCTTCAAAATATTTAATGGCAACCTCGTGGAGGACTTGCCCGCAATCGAAGCCGCGTCAGAGGCGCTCAATGAGTACGTCGTTGGCATGGTGCACGAGCGCCGCGGTCATGCGGGAAACGATCTTTTAAGTGACCTCATCGCCGCCGAAGAAGCAGGCGATCGTCTCAGTACTGAGGAACTGGCCATGTTGGTCGAAGCTGTTTTGATGGCCGGAACCGATACCACTCGCAACCAACTGGGCTGCGCCCTCGCGGTCTTCGGCGAATTTCCCGAACAGTGGAAGTTGTTGGTTAAGCAGCCTGAGCTCGTCGCTCGCGCGGTGGAAGAGTCAATGCGTTACCTCGGCGCGGTGCGCTCTACCGTACGGGTCGCGAGTACCGACATTTCGTATCGCGGAGTCGTATTTCCCAAAAACTCACTCGTAACGACGCATTTGGCATCTGGCAATCGTGACGAGGAAATATTCGAAGAGCCACTGGTTTTTGATATCACCAAGACGAGGACAAATCAACAGTTGACTTTTGGCTCAGGCATTCATCGATGCCTAGGCGCAGCGCTCGCTCGCGCTGAACTTCAGGAAGCCTTAAGCGTCATGGCCGAACAGGTGGGAGAAATTGAATTCGCTGGGCCCGTTACGTGGAAGCCAGCGTCCTTTGGAATTTGGGGACCAGCGGCGTTGCCGCTTCGCTTATTGGCTCGTTAATGGAGATCAGCGCTCTACGACAACGCGCAGATCGACCGCTGATTTCCTGGCACCGTGGAGGCTCAGAACTCGCCGAGTCGGCCAGCGAGGCGGCTTTCGTGAAGGCGATTCAGCACGGCGCTGAACTTATTGAGGTCGACGTTCGTCAAAGTGAAGACGGAGTTTTATTATGCGTCCACGATGAGTCACTGCCCGGGCTCGGAGACGTTGTCGAACTCAAATATTTGTGCCTCCCCGAAGCGGACCAACGCAGAATCTTGACGTTGGATCGATTTGCGGAGTTGCTCGATGAGGGCAATCCCGAGCGCACTATCGGCGTACATCACGACATCAAGGCTCAGGGATACGAACTGGCCGCGGTGGACGTATTTCGAGCGCATCGCCGTCCGCAGTTCGTCACCACGACGTTCGCCTCGAGTGTGAAGTTGATTCGTGATCAGCGCCCCGACGTTCTGGCGTACCTAACGATCGGCACCTCGCGCGCTGGGTTGTCTCGTTTCGCTCGGATTCGCCTGCGACTGGGCGAGACATTTCCGATGTGGCGGTTGTATCGGTGCCGTGCTCAAGGAGTAGCGATTCACCATCGCCTCGCGACGCGCCTAATTCGGTTGTGGTGTCGCAAAATCTCATTGGCTGTCGTCGTATGGACACTCGACAAGGATGAGCTCATCGATACGTGGATTCGGCGGGACATTGACGTGATCACGACAAATCGACCGTTGTTTGCACTGGAGCAGCGCCAACGGTGGCGCACAAGTCGCTCGGTTTCGTGACGTAACTGAATCCGTCGCTGCGTTAGCGATAACGTCGCTCCATGAGTGTTCTCCCGTATGAAAAAGGTGCCGTCGAACTTGCTCCCGGTGTGTATGCGTATTTGCAGCCGAATGGTCAGTGGGGCTACTCAAACGCCGGCTTGGTAGTTGGCAATGCGTCGACTCTGCTCGTAGACACCCTTTTTACCCTCGATCTCACGTCACAGATGCTCAGCTCGCTGAACGACCTCGAACCTCGGGCGCGACAGATCGATTTTCTCGTCAATACCCACGCCAACGGGGACCACTGTTACGGGAATCAATTGGTGACCAACGCCGTAATCATCGCCTCTGAATCTTCCGCCAATGAGATCGACCACGACGATCCGCGTCAACTCCAGGGTGCCCTTGATCACGCCGGCGATATGGGGGAACTGGGGGAGTTCTTCTCTCACGCATTTGGAGACTTTGATTTTCACGACGTGGTCGTCACTGCGCCTACCGTCAGATTTAGCGGGACACACACTTTGGATCTTGGCGACGTGGAGGTGCAACTAATCGAAGTTGGACCCGCTCATACGGCGGGCGACGTCATTGTTTATGTACCAGAAGCATCCACAATTTATTCAGGTGACATCTTGTTCATTGGTGGCACGCCCATCATGTGGTGTGGACCGGTCGCTAACTGGATCAGCGCTTGTCAACTCATTGAGTCGCTGGAGCCTCAGTTCATTGTGCCGGGTCATGGTCCTTGCACTGACCTCGAAGGAGTGAGGGCAGTTCGTTCCTATTGGGAGTTCATACGAGAGGAGTCCATTGAGCGCCACTCACGCGGAATGACCCCTTGGGACGCGACGCTCGATATTCGCCTCGGTAAATTTTCAACGTGGCTCGATCCCGAACGAACTGCTCTCAATGTCGCCATGATCTATCACGAAATTGATTCGCAGCTCTTTGGAGCACCGTCAGCTCTGGAAGGATTTGGCCTGATGGCCAAATACCGCGCTCAACTCACGGAGCGCTGAGCGTTTCCATGCACGAAATGATTTGACTCACCAGACCTTCCCGGAACGGCTCTTTGGTGCAACTGTGATGATCACCCTCGAGGTAGTGCACGTTGAATCCACCTCGTAAGTAAGGTGCGAGTCCGAGCGAGGGATCGCCAAAATGGTCGTGAACTGAGCCGCGCGTATTGAAGATGTGGACATTCGTCGTCACCGGTGAAATCCCCGTCGCGTGAGTGAAGTTCATGATGAGCCACTCGTTCGGCTCATCGCTTTTTTGTTTGCTTCGTCGTTCAATCGATGAGCGGCGAACTATTGATTTCCAATTCTGCCGATAACAACGAGCGAGTGCACGAAACGACGCCTCGGGGGCGGACAACAACCACTGGATCTGTTGACGCACCATCAGTCTCTCTCCGACTCCGTAGCGCGAATACAGCGCACGGTCGAGTTCGACGAGAGGACTTCGTTGCCAGGTCTCGATGAGTCCGATGAAAGAAGGTGGCGTTCCTCTTTGTTCGAGTCGCTCGCTCAAAGCCAGAGCGACTCGACCACCCGCGCAGAAGCCCAATAGTTTGATCGATTCGTCGTCGCGGGTCGTATCCTCATCGAGGCGTGCCAACATCGCGTCAACCCATAGATGCGAAGTTGCGTAACTGCTCGGGTCCACAAAAAGGTCGATTACCTCGATACCGCGAGCACGAAGTGCGGGAAGCACTGTGCGAAACTCCGCTTTGTCGTGGTGACGCCAGACATCGAGAACAGCAATCTTCATGGGTAGTTTCAGCGACCTTGTATCTCAATCACCGCTGTGAGCAGTGAGTATTTCCTTCGCCCAGCCGTAATCGGCCTTGCCATTGGGCGCTCGTCGAACGTGATCGAGAACCAATATGGACTTCGGAATCTTAAAATGGGACAGCGATGTTGACAACCACTCGCGTACGTCGGCACCGCTCGGGGCGCTAGTGGCTGAACTGCTCGCAACCGCCACGACTTTGGTGCCGAATTTTTCGTCAGGAAGTCCAACTACGAGACAGTCTTCAATCAGCGGATGGCGCTTTACCGCTTCTTCGACCTCTTCGGGAAAGACTTTTTCGCCCCCGGTGTTGATGCAGTTTGAACCGCGACCGAGCAGTGTGATTGCTCCATCGGCTTCGACCATGGCCCAGTCCCCGGTGAGCACGTAGTGCTGTCCGTCAATCTCTCGAAAAGTGGCTGCGGTCTTTTCCGGATCTTTGTAATAACCAATGGTGTTGGTGGCCGAGGCGATCATCCCCTTTTCACCCGAACCCGCAACGACATCGCAATTATCTTCCGTCAGTACTCGGGTCCCCACCGAAAGCGCGAAGTGAGCCGTTTGAACGTGCGCAGTCTTATTTGCCGAGCTCAGCGCGTAAATGCCACCTTCGGTGGATCCGAGAAGGTCCATGAGCTGAGCCGTCGTTCGTTGACGAAGTCCATCTTTTATTTCGGCGCTCCAAATCGTTCCCGCGGACAGGATTCGCCGCAAACTAGAGATGTCGTACGGCCGTGATTCGCCCTCTCGTTCTTCGAGAGCGCGGAGCATCGGACGAGCGAAGGGGTCTCCCACGATCACGATGTCGGTCACGTGTTCGGTTTCGGTCAGGGTCCACAACTCGTGAGCATCGAAGTGCTGGTTGTTTAACAGCACCAACGTCCCGCCCCGCAGCAGCGTCGGGATTGCCGCAATACCCATGCCGGTCGCGTGCATGAGGGGACAACACGGCACGCTCACGGCGCGCGCGACCTCATTGATTTCGAGAACGTAACGACCAATATCGTCAGGATCTTTGGGGACCGACACGGTGGGCGCGGTAACGACGGAGGCAATATAAGCGTTAGTGACGTAGGGCCCCTGGCGAGACATCACGCCCTTGGGCATTCCCGTCGTGCCACCGGTGTACATCATGTAGAGGTCGTCGCCAGATCGAACCTGGCGCGGCTGCGCATCGTAGGCATTTAGTAGTTCGTCAAAGCTCGCGACTCCGTCGAGAAGTGGTCCGCCGTTATCGACTTGAACAATCAGTCGCAGCTTGCCCAGGCGTTCGCGCACTCGATCGACGCGATCACCGAGCGAGCTGTGAAAGACGAGAACCTCCGCGTCGCTGTTGTCAATGAGGTACGCCAACTCCTCGTCGAGGTACCGGTAATTGACATTCACGGGAGTACAGCGATTTTTGAGTGCTCCGTACTCCGCAATCATGTACTCGGGAGAGTTGTACAGAAAAAGCGCTACCTGGTTCCCGGGCAGTACGCCGTGGTGCGCAATCGCGGATGCGAATCGTGCGGCCCGATCATCAAACTCGCGGTACGTGATTCGTTGTTGGCCCTGGACCAACGCCAACTGATCCGGCACCGCGTCGGTGACCTTTTCCCACGCCGTCGCGAGTTCAATCTCCACCAGCCCCCCTTACAGCACGGCTCTTCGACCGTGCTCGGCTCACTCTAGGTCGGTCGTACAAAACGCATCGACTCGAGCAGCGCTTTTCGCGAGGCGTTAAGTTAGGCAGTCGATCTGAGGAGTGCAAATGGCCGCACGAACTAAATATCAAGTCGGTGACCCCTGTTGGGCCGATTTAATGAGCTCCGATATCGACGCGGCGCGAGTTTTCTACCCCGAAGTTCTCGGTTGGACTGCCGGAGATCGCAACAGCGAATTTGGTGGATACATGATGTTCTTTAAAGACGATCAGCCCGTCGCCGGAGCCATGTCGTCGGAGCCCGGAAGTGACCAAGCGAGTGCGTGGACTCCCTATCTCAGTGTCAGCAACGCTCAAGAGTTTGTGACGCGGGCCGAGAACAACGGAGCCACGGTTTTTATGGGTCCCCAAGTAGTTGGCGACATCGGGACGATGGCAATATTGGCAGATCCCGCCGGTGCGACAATTGGACTCTGGGAGCCCAATAATTTTGCGGGGTTCGCACTGTATGACCAGGCTGGTGCGCCCGCTTGGTTCGAACACCACTCTCGCGACTACAACGCTGCGGTGGACTTTTACCGTTCTGCGTTCAATTGGGACATTCAGAACATCAGTGACACCGACGAATTTCGCTACGCGACCGCTGGCCACGACGAGACGCCTTTCGCAGGAATCATGGACTCGTCGAATTTTTTGCCCGAAGGCGTTGCCGCGCAGTGGTCGATGTACGTGGGCGTGGACAGTGTCGATGCGTCGTGCGAAGCAGTTCTGCGACTCGGCGGAACCGTTGTTGACGCCGCCGCTGATACGCCCTATGGGCGCATAGCCTCCGTTGCCGATATGAGTGGGGCGACTTTTCGTCTTCGTCAGGCCTAACGTTTCTCGCAGCCTCGATTGAACTGAAACTACGGGAGAGCTATCAGTCGGAGTGGCTGGTGACGTTTACGACAGTTCCGTCGGGGGCTCGTACAAAGAAGCGCCTGATACCCCATGACTCAAGAGTTAACGGATAAACAATCTCGTATCCGCGCTCGCGTGCTTCGGCGTAAGCAGCATCGATTCCATCGCCCACGTGGAGGGACAGATCCGAGTTCACCGGCGACGTTGCATCGCCACTGACGAGTTGTATGTGGACATTTCCCTCAGGGGATTGGTAGTGCGCGACCGATCCCAAATTAAACGCCTCGACGTTCAAGCCGAGAAACTCGGTGTAGAAACCGCGAGCCGCCTCAATGTCGGCGACGGCAATGTTGGCGACAATCCCTGTTACTTTCAACATTCTCCTCGGATTACTGCCGCCTAGATGGTCGATGCCAGTTCTGAGTCAAATCGCGCCAAAAGGAGTGTCGCATTGCGAAATGCGATGACCTCCCATTCAAGGAACGAGAACAACTCGTCCGAAGGCACGTCGCTGCTCAATGAATGAATGAGCGAGTTCTGCATCCGAGAGCGGAAATCGTTGATCAATGACTACCTGAAGTTCGCCGCGAGCAACTTCGCCAATCAGTTTGGAAATCATCTCGTGAGCGCGTGGGGCGCCAAACAGCTCGGCACCTAGGAAGTAGCCCGTCAGCGATTGATTGTTTTGTCCTATTGTTGATACATCGAGCAGCTGGGCTCCGTCACGACCGGCGTTACCAAAGCTGACCATGCGGCCGCGGTACGCCATAGCTCGCAAGCTGGCCTGTTGGGTGATTCCACCCACTGAATCAATAATGACGTCGGCGCCGCGTCCGCCCGTCAACTCTCGCACTCGATCTACGAAGTCGCACTGCGTGTAATTAATCGGTTCATCGAGCCCAAATGGTTTTAGTCGCTCCAATCGCTCGTCACTCGACGCGGTCGCGATGACGCGTGCGCCGGCCCTCTTGGCAAGCTGGATTCCCGCAATTCCGGTGCCGGACGCTCCGGCATGGATCAGCGCCGTCTCACCTTGCTGGAGACGTCCAAATTCAAAGAGTGCGTCATGCGCAGTTCCGTAGGCCGTTGGAATGCAGGCGGCCACGTCGGTGGCGAGACCGTCGGGGATCGCCCATGTGAACTGCGGATATCCGACCCGCAGCTCGGCGTGGGAGCCATCCATGCCTAACGAGACCACGCGGTCGCCGACCTTGAAAACATTTACCAGGGCACCAACACCCACGATGGTTCCCGCACACTGGTATCCAACGACGTGAGGACTTTGGGACATTTCGCCACCAAGGCGATTGAGCGTGTCGCCACCCTCAATACTGATTGCTTCAACCTTGATCAGAATTTCGCCGTCGTTGTAGAGCGGATCAGCGATCTCTTCGTATCTAAAGACGCTCGGTGCGCCAGTCTCGTAGTAAACGGCGGCCTTCATTCGTCACCTCTTTTTCGTTGAATGACGCGAGCCTACGGCCCCAAAGCGAAACATGACGTTGCCAACTGCTTATCAAGGATTGCCGATGTTCATGTTCCATTTTCGAACGCCATAGGAGGCCTTGGATAGAGCACGATCACCACCAGTACTCCAATGGCTCCGCCAAGGAGTTGGGCACCAATAAATCCAATGACCGAATCGGGGGCAATTCCCGCGAAACTTGTGGTGAAAATTCGCCCAATAGTTATTGCCGGATTCGCAAAGCTAGTTGAACTAGTAAAAAAGTACGCTCCCGCGATGTAGCAAGCAACCGCCGCTGGCACGGTCTCGCGGGAACCCGTACGGGTCAGTGCAAAAATGACGATCAGGAGCCCTGCTGTTGCGACGATCTCCGAGGCGAAGTGGGCCGAACTTAGTCGTGAGTGAATCGAAAAGTGACCTACGGGGAGAGAAAATAGTGCGTCGGCGAGGCTGGCCCCGCTTACGCAACCTGCGATCTGCAATGGCACGTAGCTCAGTGCGCGTCGCCAATTTGCATCGCCAATGAGCCAGTCGGCAAGCGACACAATCGGGTTGAAGTGTGCTCCGGACACGGGTCGAAAAATGAGGATCAGTACGTACAGGCCCAATCCCGTTGCGGCGGCGTTTTCGAGCAACTCCAGACCTACGTCACGAGGTGAGAGTTGTTGTGCGGTGGCGCCCGATCCGATTACGACCAAAGCCAACATTGCGCTGCCGAGAAACTCTCCAGTGAGCATGCGAATGGTTACGGTCGGTTCGTTGGCATTCATCGCTGTTGGCGCGAGCGGAGTAACGGATCCGCTCAACTTGTCCCTGCTGCGACCTCGAGCACGTCATTGACGCAACAGTCT
>JANXTQ010000088.1 GCA_025352305.1 Actinomycetes bacterium | reverse complement strand
GCCACGTGGTGGATTCGCCAAGCTCTTCAGCGCGCCGTGCAACAACACGGACGCACGATTCGAATTCCTCTCGAAGTGGGAGAACAACTGCAACGCCTCGAGGCAACGTCGGCCGAATTGACATCACTGTTCGGCAGGAAGCCCACCGACGATGAGCTCACCGAGGCGACCGGTATGTCGAAGGCCGAGCGCCGCAATCTCGAGGGCCTCGCGGGGGTTACGGCGAGTTTGGATCAGCCCGCGTCGTCGGACTCATCAACGACTCTCGGTGACTTGGTTGCTCCGAGCAACGAAGACTGGGTCGGCGCGGTCGAGCAGAACATGCTCGATGAGCAGTTGCGCGCGGCGCTTGGACAACTCAATGAGCTGCAGCGTGACGTGTTGGCGCTTCGTTTTGGACTGAGCGGCGAAAGCCCGCTCTCGCTTCAGGCCACCGCCGATCGACTCGACATTGGTGTTCGCCGGGTGCGACGCGCCGAAGAAGAGGCCCTCGCGGTATTGCGTGACGACGAGACCGTCGTCGCCGTGCACGAAATCGCCTAAACGTCCTCGTAGTTCGTCACCAGTTTCGCCAAGTCGTCGGGCAGTTTCGCAAACGACGACACCCGCTCTGCGCTTGCGGGGTGAAGAAAACTGAGCGTCGTCGAGTGCAGGAAAAATCGCTCCTCCTCGAGGCGTCGATCGCGACGGTGTCCGTAGCGCGTGTCATTGACGACGGGGTGGCCAATAGTGGCGAGGTGAACACGGATCTGATGGGTTCGCCCCGTTTCTAGCTTCAGTTCCAACAGTGTCGTGGCGTGCGGAGCGTCAATTCTCTCAATCACTCGATATCCAGTTCGCGCCACTCGCCCGTCGCCTCGAACGACCATCAGTGTGGGTTGGCGTGTCGAACGACCAATGGGTGCGTCCACGACTCCACGTTCCTCACTGACGTGACCTTCTACGAGACCCAGATACGTTCGCTCCATGGTGCGCTGCGCCAACTGTTCGCTCAGCGACGTGAATCCAATTTCCGTCTTGGCGACGACTAACAGCCCCGACGTTCCCTTATCCAACCGGTGAACAACTCCGGGTCGTCGAGGGTCACACAACCCGCTGCGACTGAGCAGTTCAATGTCGGGGTAGATCGCGAGCAGTCCCGCGATCAACGTGCCGTCGCGGTGACCCGCGCCCGGATGAACTACTTGTCCGGGTGATTTATTGACCACGACGAAATGCTCGTCGTCGAGCACGACCGCAACCTCAACGGAACCGTCGCTCGCCACACGTCCATCATCGGGCTGCGGCAACGTCGCCACGAGGTGCTGCTCGCTGCGCAGGATCTGAGACGCCTTGGTCACCACGCGGCCGTCGAGGGTGACCGAACCTCGCTCAACCAATTGGTGAGTGTCGGAGCGAGAAAGGTTGGTCAAGATGGCGAGCGCGCGATCGATTCGCATCTCATCCAGCGACGAGGGAACTCGCACATCGAGCACTTCGCCGTCGAAGGCCTCCAGATAGGCGTCGGTCACTTCGATCTCCACAGGTTTCGCCCGCTCACGCTCAGAGCAATCAGTACCACCACTCCAATGGTGATGGCGCTGTCGGCAAGATTGAACACGGGAAATGATCCCACGGAAATGAAATCCGTCACCGCGTGTCGAGGCGAGCCGAGACGATCAACAAGATTTCCTACTCCCCCACCAATTATGAGCCCAAAGCCGATGGCCCCCGTGCGCGACGCCACGAAGCACGCTGCGATCGCTACGGCGCTCAGCGCAATCAACTCAGCAACTGTGACCAACGTCGGCAGCGTGTTGCTCAGCGAAAAGGAGAAACCTCGATTGGAACTGAGGCGAAACCATAAAGGTCCCACGATGTGTCGATCCTGATCGGCCAAGGATGATCGGACCCAAGCTTTGGTGACAGCGTCGGCAGCGACGACGACCGCAGCGAGCGCAAAACTGATGGTCGAACGACTCAGACGATGGATCGGCACGCGGCGCACGTGAACGCCGGGACCTGGTATCGCAGTCGGTCCTTAGGAATTCGGTCGTAGCACTCGTCGCAACGACCGTAGGAACCGTCAGCGACGCGCGTGAGCGCTACGTCAATCTCGGCCACCTTGAGTCGAAGGCGAAGTGCCATCTCTTTGAGTTGGTCTCGCGCAATATCCGAGCCGACGCTGCTGCCGTCTTCGTCGTCGTACTCCAGGCGTTCGCGGTCCACCAACAATTCGTCAGCCGACGCCTCAGAC
>JANXTQ010000052.1 GCA_025352305.1 Actinomycetes bacterium | reverse complement strand
CCCACGTTTGACATTTCGAGCCGGATGGGACCGAGTTCGCCACGCGTGATAGGCCAGTGCCAAAGGGGCGAGAGCCAAGAGGCCAATCCAGCGCAAGGGAATTTCGCCCAACGCCGTTCCTACGCCGCCCGCGATCACAATCAGGCTCAGCACGCCAATGACCTGCGCCGTCATCGCTCGCTCGTGGCGCCGAGGTTCGGTGAGGGCGAGTTGCGCGCTGAAGGCGACGAAGTTGTCGAGCATGGTGCCGACGAAGGCGCCGAGCGCGACAGCGACCGTGATGACAACTGCGTGCATTTGGTGACTTTAACCTTCGAAAAAGTAAACAGTGACGGAGTAAAGTGTTAGATCGGAGGTTCGATTAATGAATAGTCCCGTGCTGCCACCGACGTCAGCACAGTTAGAAGAGGCCCGGCGCGTCGTCGCCGATCATCTTCAGCCGACGCCGTCGCCGACCATCTTGATCAACGGACGCTCCGTCTACGTCAAACTAGAAACGCTGCAGGTCACGGGAAGTTTCAAGATTCGCGGCGCCCTCGCGGCCGTCGATGCGGCGCTGCGTGCGGAGCCCACGGGCAGGGTTATTACGTCGTCGGCGGGCAATCACGGTCTCGGCGTAGCGCACGCCGCGATGATTCTGGGTGCTCGAGCAACGGTTGTCGTTCCCGCTAACGCGTCCGTCGCCAAAGTCGCCAAGCTTCGCCAGTACGACATTGAACTTATTCAGGTGGGCTCGTCGTACGACGACGCCCAAGAGCACGCCCTCAAGCTGGCGGCGGAACGTGACATCCACTACATTTCGCCCTTTAACGACACTCACGTCATTGCGGGTCAAGCAACGGTCCTCGACGAAATGTTGACGCAGGTTCCCGATATTGAACACCTCGTTGTCTCCGTCGGGGGAGGTGGGCTGATTTCCGGCTCGCTGTTGACCGCGGACGAACGTGGCCGAAGCGATCTTCGAATCACCGGAGTGCAGCCCCAAAACAGTGCCGCCATGTTCCACGTGTTGAGGGGCGCCACGATGGCCGAAGTTGTGCACGACGTCACCATTGCCGACGGACTGGCGGGCGGTGGCGACGACGGGGCCGCTACGAACGCCATCATTGCCCAACACCACACGCCCATTGTTCTTGTTCCCGAAGACGATATTCGCGCCGCTGTTCGCCATGGCGCCGAATCCAACGGACTGATCTTTGAAGGTTCCGCCAGTGCCGCCTACGCGGCGATTGCCCTCGATCTCATTAATGACCCGCACTCGCGAGTCGGGTTTTTTGGCACTGGACGAAATATCTCGAGCGAACTTCTCATTCAAATTCTGAGTGAAGGACGCGACTAATCGCGTTGTCCGATTTCCGCTAGTACGAAACGATTCCGTCGGTCAGACTGGCGTCGTGGAACTGGACTTCGAACTTTGTTACGCGGCCGTCGTCGCCAAAGAAGAGCGCTTCGACGGTTACTTTTATACGGCGGTGACCTCGACAGGAATTTACTGTCGACCCAGTTGTCCCGCACGAACGCCGAAACGAACGAACCTGCGCTTTCACCGCACCGCGGCCAGCGCGCAACAGGCCGGTTTTCGCGCGTGCAAGCGCTGTCGGCCCGACTCGGCGCCGGGTTCGGCGCAGTGGCGAGTTCGCAGCGACACCGCCGCTCGCGCGATGCGACTCATCTCCGATGGCGTCATGGACCGCGACGGCGTCAGTGAACTCGCCCAGCAACTCGGCTACAGCGCTCGCCAGGTCCAACGAATATGTGTCAGTGAGTTAGGAGCCGAGCCGGTCGCGTTGGCACGAGCCCAACGAGCCCACAGCGCTCGACTACTGATCGAAACCACGACCATGCCAATGAGCGAGGTCGCTGACGCGGCCGGCTTTAGTTCAGTTCGTCAGTTCAACGACACCGTGCGAGAGATCTACGCCTCCACGCCGAGCGAACTACGACAACGAGCCCCCTCGAACAAAGAGTCGCTGAGTCCCGGTCTCGTGCGACTGCGATTGGCCTACCGAGAACCACTGCACGCCGCGGGACTCTTCGGCCACCTCGCCGCGACGGCAGTACCGGGAATCGAGCGTTGGCACGATGGCCAGTACGAACGGACTCTGAATCTTGCTCACGGATCCGCCGTCGTGACGCTGCGTCCCACGAAGGGACACATCCAGTGCGACCTCGAACTGAACGACCTGAGAGACCTGACCACCGCCGTGAGTCGGTGCCGAGCGCTGTTGGACCTCGACGCTGATCCAATCGCCATTGACGATGCACTTGCCGCGGACCCCGCACTTCGTGAACTCATCAAC
>JANXTQ010000045.1 GCA_025352305.1 Actinomycetes bacterium | reverse complement strand
CGACTTCAACCGTGCAGGTATTCCTTTAGTGGAGATCGTGACCAAAATTGTTCCTGGCACCGGAAAGTACGCACCTGAGGTCGCAAAAGCTTATGTTTCAGAACTTCGAGACATTCTTCGATCACTAGCTGTGAGTGATGTCCGAATGGAACAGGGATCACTCCGATGTGATGCCAACGTTTCATTGCGCTTAATCGGTGCGACAACTCTCGGCACTCGAAGTGAGACCAAGAACGTCAACTCGCTCCGATCTGTAGAGCGTGCAGTGCGCGGCGAAATGATCCGTCACGCAGAACTCCTAAATGCGGGTAAGAAGGTAGTTCAGGAAACTCGCCACTTCCAAGAAGAGAGTGGCCTAACGCGCTCTGGGCGCTCAAAAGAGCAGGCGGAGGATTACCGTTATTTCCCAGAGCCTGACCTGGTTCCAGTAGAACCAGATGCAGCCTGGATTGAGAAATTGCGCGCAACTCTGCCGGAGGAACCGACGCGCCGGCGTAAGAGATTGCAGGCGCAGTGGTCAGTGCCAGATAAGGAAATGGCAGCGATGATCAACGCGGATGCTCTCGATATTGTTGAGGCTACGGTCCAACTCGGAGCAGATCCAACCCGTGCACGGGGATGGTGGCTGGGTGAGATCTCCCGCGTTGCCAATGAGAAAGAAATATCGATTTTCGATCTCGCAATTGCTCCCAAGGACGTCGCAGAAATCGTCGCCTTTGTTGCAGCAGGGCAGTTGACAGACAAGTTAGCTCGCCAAGTCGTCGAAGGAGTGATCAACGGAGAGGGCACACCGGCGCAGGTGATTAAAGCGCGAGGATTGAAAGTTGTCTCGGATGATTCAGCGCTGATGACTGCCATTGAGAAAGCAATTGCATCTCAACCAGATACCGCCGAGAAAGTACGTAACGGAAACATTCCCGCGGCTGGTGCACTGATTGGTGCGGTTATGAAAGAGACAAAGGGCCAAGCCGATGCTGCCCGCGTTCGTGAACTTCTACTTGGCCATTTGGGTCAATGATTCCCGGATGAACTCATATAGCTCGGCTCATGATCAAATCATTTCAGTACGAGAGGGTAAAAGTTCTCCACGTCATTTGGCAGAAGCATCCCTTGATCGAATTGAGAGTGTGGATTCTTCCGGCTACAAACTTAATTCGGTACTAGCTCTGGCGCCTCGTAGTCAAGAATATGCAGAGCACATCGATATCACCTTGCCGCTGGCAGGATTGCCGATATTTATCAAGGACAATATTGAGGCGGTTGGTCTTCCTGGAACTGCTGGATCTCTTGCGCTCACGAAGTATCCGGTAATGCGAGATTCACCCATTGTTTCTCGTCTACGCGCAGCAGGGGCAAATGTCATTGGAGCGACCAATCTTTCCGAGTGGGCAAATATCCGCTCTACTAACTCAACGAGTGGTTGGTCAGGCGCGGGTGGCCTGACCGCAAACCCTTGGAAGCACATTCATAGCGCGGGTGGCTCCTCTTCTGGTTCAGGTGCTGCAATTTCTGCGGGTTTAGTTTCACTTGCAGTCGGAACCGAGACTGATGGATCCATCGTATGTCCCGCGTCTTTAAATGGCTGCGTTGGGATAAAACCAACTGTCGGATCGGTGCCACGCCTGGGAGTCATTCCTATTAGCGCTAGCCAGGATTCACCAGGCGCAATGGCTAGAACTGTCTACGATTCCGCCTTGTTGCTAGAGGTGATGATGGGTACATCGGGTTTAGTGAATGCCTCGTTAGAAAAAAGTTCCTTGAAAATTGGTGTAGTAAAATCCTGGTTAACGGATCACGAGGGGACAGATGCACTCTTTGATGGAGCGGTAGCTCAACTGGGCAACTCAGGCATAACTCTGGTTGATGTTGATCTCCCGGCTCCTGATGAATCGGTTGGCGAGGATGAGCTTCATCGATGCAACTGTCACAACGATTGCACGCGTCACCTTCTTCGGGGTGCTCGCAGTTGAGCGCTTTAGCCAAAATGCGGGCCGTTGTGGTTTTCCCGGTTCCGCGAGGTCCGCTAAAGAGATACGCGTGAACCACACGATCGTTAGCCACTGCGCCCTGCAGGGCCCGAACAATGTGCTCCTGACCACGCATCTCAGAGAAACGACCGGGCCGAAATCGACGGTAGAGCGCCGTGACGCCTTCATATGTTGGAGCGACGTCAACCATGGCGCGATGCTAATGGGACGCTGTGAGAGGCCGAGGTCCAAAGCGATGGCCAGGCGATCCGCGGCACCCAGCACGACCCGCTGAGAGCTGCTGGCTTCCACCTCTGACTCGGTTCACGAACGGCCGTCGCGCGGGACCCGACCACCGCTTTGGGCCTCGGCGATCCAAGGCTACCTCGCGGGCATACTCATTAACTCGGGTAGCCTCGCAGCCGGTATTCGTTCGTGAACGGGTATTTACGGAGGCGTGCGAGAGCGGCCGAATCGGCACGATTGGAAATCGTGTGTGGGGAAACTCACCGTGGGTTCAAATCCCACCGCCTCCGCCAAAGGGCCGTTAACTCACGGCGACATACTTTTTAGTTCTCAACGCAGCGACACACTGTGTATAGGCTGAACTCACCGGGCGGGAAACTTGAGACTCATGACACAAAACCGTCCACCTTCGCACTCACCGTGCGCAAAAAGATCGACGTCGCCAGCGGCATCATCCGATTCGCCCGTCAGATCAAGCGGCTCTTGGCCGGTCCGCACATCAGGTTCTGATTTCGCACGCACCCCTCTGAGTTCGCCCGTGCATTTCCAACTCCTCGAAACGACTCACTAACGTGGAATTAGGCGAAGTTGGCACCAACGCCCCACGATTGAGCGAACCGATGGAGCGATCGTCGGGATCACATTTTTTGAGTTCTGCGCCCCCGCTGACCTGGTTCGCCCTAGGCGCGGCCGCAGTAGTTCTCTGGATCCTGGTGGCACTGCAGCTGGCACTTCACGTGCGAAGGGGACTGCCGACGGACTTTGAGGTGTACCGCAACGCCGCGATCAACATGCTGCACGGAAGAGCGACGTACCAAGATCACTTCACGTCGGTGCATCTCAACTTCACCTATCCCCCCGTTGCGCTGCTGCTTCTCAGCGTGCTCACCGTCGGCTCCGCGCACCTGGCCCTAGCGATGTGGTGGTTGCTCAACTGCGTCGCACTCGTGTTCATGGTCACTTTGGTGCTGCAGCATCTCGTCGAGATTCCCCGTCGTCGAGCAGTTCTTGTGGCGTTGGTGTTGTGCGGTGCGTCGTGTCTGTTTTTAGAGCCCGTTCGCAGCAGCTTGGATTTTGGTCAGATCAACTTCTTCTTGATGCTGGCCATCATTGCGGACATCCTCGTGGTGCGCTCTGCTCGTCGCGGCGCGCTGACGGGTCTCGTTGCCGCGATCAAACTGACGCCACTGCTGTACGTTTCCTACTTCGCACTACGACGCAGCCCTGCTTCAATTTTGAGGGCGCTGGGGACCCTGCTGGCAGCGACCGCGGTGGCGTGGATCGTGCTGCCGACGGACTCGACACTCTTTTGGTTGCACCAGGCATTTAGTCCCGGTCACAAGGGTGGTGCAAGGGGAACGGCCAATCAATCGTGGTTCGGCCTGACCAGCCACTACTCCACGACGACGAGTTGGTCAATGACCATCTTGTGGCTCGCGTTGTGCGCGTTGAGCTTTTTGGTGGGGCTCTATTTGGCCCAGTGCTATTTGAAAAGCGGTCGTCGCTTAGAGGCATTTCTCGCGTTGGCGTTGACGGAGTTGCTCATTAGCCCGATCTCGTGGACGCATCACTGGTCGTGGATAATCGTCCTGCCCGTGATCTTGATTGCTAAGTGGCGCGAGGATCCGGGCGTCAGCGCGGCAATGGTTTTGATGTTGAGCGTCGCGGTCGTCACGCCCTATCGGTGGCACCGTTACAGCTGGTACAACCACGGATATTTTCGGGTATTGCCTGGCTATTCGTTACTGTTGGCCGGCGTCGTACTCATGGTGACCATGGCGGCAACGGAGTGGCGTAAAGACGCAGCTCGACGACACACGACGGTGTCGGCGAGCATCTAATTCGACGTCAGTCGTCCTTTGGCCGCTGAACTCAATTGCGTCGTCGTCATGCGGCAATGTTGCTTCTTCGTCGACGGCGTTCATCGACAACGAGATACGAGACCGCGAGCATCAACAGCGCACCGCCGCTCAGCGTCACGATCAAACCGGTCTCGATATAGGGGGCGTGGTAGTGAAAATGGATCACCCATTTTCCTCGGGGAATAACGACCTGTTGGATGAGTCCGTTGCGTTGCACGAGCAACGTTGAGTCCTTGCCCGTTATGACATTGTGCGCGGTCACTCTCCAACCGGGCAGGTACGTCGTGCTGCGAACGAGCGCCACCTTGGTTGTGGCGTGCATGCTCACCCACGTGTCTCCCCAATCCGCGTCGCGCACGTTGGTGATGGCTCCGCTCGTTGGTGTTTGCAACCAGTCAGCGGGTCGAACGGTTCTCGCCTTAAAGACCGAGAACGTTCCGAGAGTGTTCACGAGACGCCACTGCGGCTGATCGAGCGCCTGTTGAAAGGGGGAGTCGAGGCGATACGTCGTTGCTTTGGGCTCGTTGCTTGTTACGAGCGCACTGGCAATCACCACCCGGTCCGTCGAGTAGATCTCGAAACCGGCTGCGCTTAACGTTGCCGGTAGGGGTGCGAAGGTCATGACATTCGTGCCATGTTCGACAACGATCGAAGCCAATATTTGGCCGTGTCCTCCGAACAAACGCAGCGTGACCTCTCCGTGAGCGACGCGCTGAGTTCCGCGGCCGTGCACGGTAATCGACTGCACGTGCAAGAGCTGTCCGAAGTAGCGATCAGCTCGTTTCGTTGCCTTTTCGAGCTCGCAACTCGCTGGTGCCGGCAATGATGCGCTCACGACAGAGCCTAAAAGCGATGACGAGACAGCAATGGTGGCGAGGCGCAACTGCTCAAAAGTTCCGTCGGCCAGTCGACAGGGATTGACGGCCGCCTGAGGGTGCGTTCCGGTAGCGACGTCGTAATCGGTTGATTCGAGCGAGCCGTATCCCTGCACGCTGGGAAGCCCCGTGAACACGTTCATATTCGGCACCCCGAGCATTCGATAGTCGTCGCCGTGCAGTCCCGCTTGATCCACGAGGGCGGTACGACCCGTCGTACCGAGAATTGATGCCGCGTAACTTCGAGACGGGATCGCCGGTCCGTTGTATCCGAGGAGACCGGAGCTCGCCAGTAAGAGAAAAACCACAATGTCAGCGCAGAGTGTGCCAAAAAGTATTCGCAACACGTTTCGCCGATCGCGAAAGCGCACGAAGACGACAATGGGTATTAAGGCAATGACAAGGTGCAGCGCATCTGAGAGATGCATGCCGTTCGCCAGACTCTTCTGCGGGGTGAACACGCCAAAGTACGAAACAATCTGGGGACCCCACACGAACAGTGAGGAGCAGAACGCAACAATCGCCAGCGCGGGAGCCAACGTCACCCATTTGATTCGACCAACAACTCCCGCTTCGACAAATCGCCGACGCTCAATTTTGTCGAACCACCAACCTAAAAAGATCGTCAGCGCAAAATCAACGACAATCACGTTTCGACTTTGCAATCGAGTGTTTCCGTAGAGGGGAATACTCCGAAATAAATGCCCCAGTGGCGTGTAACTGCCCCACGTTGCAAAGAGTCCCACCACCAGCAAAACAACGTAGAGCACGAAGTCGCGTTCGCCGCCGCACCAACCGCGGCGCGACACCCTCGTAAAAAACGCAACGGTTGCCACCAGCGACAGAACCCCGACGTATCCCGTCACCTCGGCCAAGTTGTAATGGGCGAAGAATCCGGGTTGGCCACCGGCGCCATTGCCCCCAAAAATGTCGGGCAGAAATAACAAACTGGTCCAACGAACGGGAAGAGATCCAGAACCAAAGAAGCCGTAGTCCACCACGGCGCGTTGCGACGACCCAATGAATGACTCTCCCGGCAGCAACTGAACGAGCGAAAGCATGACTCCCCAAGCGAGACCGACGCCGAGGGTGAGTGCAAAGATGATTCGCGCGCGCCACGTTGATATCCAGTACGTCGAGCGCAAGATCAAAATGGTGGGCGCGACAACGAAGGAGAGAAGTTCGATCTCCGCTATACCGCGTGGTTCGCCCGTGAGAAACGTCAGGCCCCACAGCAGTGCGTACGAACACACCCAGGGCAGCGCGATTCGCGCAAAGCGCAACCACGAGGTCGTTCGTGGCTCGATGCTGAGGCGCCGCGACAGCGACAGCAGTAGCAGCACTGTTCCCGGAATGAACGCAAAGCCTTGAACGACACCGAGATGCACGATTTGGCCCAACATTGCACCGCAGTAGGTGTAAGTCATTGCTGCGGCGAACGAGGACTTCACTGCAGTGCCATGCCAACGAAGCAACGCGAACATTCCCGTCGCCGCGATGACGTACACGGCAATGCAGTTGATAATCCACGCAGCAATTGCCGAAATGAAAGCGAAGATCCACGTCAGCGGATACAGCGCACCGGCGTTCAATCCGCCCAGTAGCGGGGTTCCGGAGTTTGCAAAGGGATTAAAAAGTGGCAAGTGTCCGCTCGCGAGTTGGCGTCCGCTCAACACTCGAAGAGGAAAGTTCTGAATCAGGTTGTCGCCCGTGAGCGCCGGATGCCCGGCGAGCGCGGGGACGACAAATAGCAATGTCGGAATCACCAACATTGCGAGCAACGCCTTACGATCTGATCGATCGAGCGGTCGATACCACGAGCGACCGTGCGAGGAGCCAACGATCGTCATGGGCTCTACGCTACGAAATTCAGCGAAGCAAGTGCGCCACGCTCACGGTGCAGCCCCTGACGAAGTCTGAGAGACGGGCTCCACACCGTGAAGCGTCGGGTTCGTGACGTGGCGACGAAACGTATCGTGGGGCTCGGGTCGGCGGCGTTGTCGAGAGGCTCAGGCGGGCGTTTGCACTGTGCGAGCAAGCGACCGGGCGATCGTTTGATTTTTTTCGGCGGTGTTCGCCGTTGTAACCACTGTCGCGAATCTCGTTGTGGCCAACGGGCGCAGGGCGCTTGCTCAGTGCCGAAGCAGCCACCCGAGCGGGCGCGCTCGCCGGATCGGGGGCCCTATTTGAGGTGAATTCCCCTACGCTCGCGCGCAGCGTATCGTTACTCGCACAGCGGTGCCTACGGGCGCTCGCCAAAAGAGCTCGGCCCTCGTTGTGCCCAAAGACGACGGGGGCCGAGCCCTTTTCATTTTGTAGAACTATCGAGTGTGGCCCACGTGAAAACCGTTGCACTGCGAGCATCGATACGCGGCGAAATTTGAATGTTCGCGAGCACCCTGGCGAGCAGCGGCGGCCGATGCGAGTTCGATCGTGGCGTACTTCTTTTTGTCAGAACCGTCAATGTTCACGTGACTCGACGCGCCGCGCTTGATCGAGCGCCCGGTGCCTTTACCAACACCGGGACCATTGCTTTTAAAGATGATGAACAAGATGGCGAAAGCAAAAAAGATCACCAACAACGACGTGAGAACGGTATTCATCACATCATTCTTGTCTCACTGAGTCCTACGATGTCGCCGTGAGTCCCGAGCATTTGACCTTCATGCGTCGCGCACTCGAACAGGCGCAACTCGCCCCGGACCACAATGACGTTCCGGTTGGATGTGTCGTAGTCGTCGACGGTGCCATCGTCTCGCTCGGAGAAAATCGAAGAGAGATTGATCACGACCCGACCGCACACGCCGAAATTGTCGCGTTGCGACGTGCCGCTCTTTCGCTCGGTCGATGGAGACTCGATGAAGCAACGGTGTACGTCACCTTGGAGCCGTGCGTCATGTGTGCCGGAGCTCTTCTGAGCGCGAGAGTTCGTCACGTCGTAATTGGTGCCGTGGATGAAAAGGCGGGGGCAGTTGGTTCTCGTTACCACCTGTTGAGCGACCCGCGACTTATGCATGAGGTCGAGGTGACCTATGACGTGCTTGCTAAGGAGTCCGCGGCCCTGCTTCGCCATTTCTTTGAATCTCGTCGAGGCCTCAGCGACAACTAAGCAGGGTTGCTACGGTTCGCAACATCATGCCCGAGCAATCCGATTCGATTCGCTATCGATCAAGCTCCATCAACGAAGCCGAATTCGTTCAGGAGCGATTGATGGTTCCCTGCGATCGCTCCACGTTTGTCAAAGCCGTAGCAATCCAACTTCCTCAGACACGTCGCTGGAGTCAACAGCTTCTCACCGACCGGGTTCTCGTCATTTCACGCAGTGCGGTCCAACCGAGCGTGATGTTGCTCAACGGATTCATTTCCGCGGTACTTGTCGTGCTGGCATGGTGGATTTTCGCCGACGCGGCCGTGTGGCGTCACGAATTAACGACAATCGGAGTTGTCATTGAGATAGCGCTGCTTTTTGCTGCGGTCATCCCATTTTTTGTTACCCAAGTCATGCGACAGGATCGCCGGGTCGTGGCAGAACTCATTGAAACGGACGGATCTACTGAGATATTTGTCGAGCCGTGCGACGACCCCCAACTTCGTCAGTTTCTTTCATCCGTCGTTGAGGCGCTTTGTCGACTGCACACGAGCACCGTGTCGCCGATCGCAAGGTGAACAGACGTCGCAGCTTTAGACAACGCTCGAAAGACGACCCTCTCGCCGGTCTGTAAACTCGTCGACGGAGGAGTGCGAGAGCGGCCGAATCGGACGGTCTCGAAAACCGTTGTGGCGCAAGTCACCGTGGGTTCAAATCCCACCTCCTCCGCCACGGTGAAACGGGTGACTGCGGTCACCCGTTTTGTCTTTTTTGCATCTCAATGACGAATTACTCATTGTCGGTGTACGATTCAACTGTTGCGGCGCGAGAGCACGCAGAAATGGAGTGGCCGTGAGCACATCGGTGACGTCGAAGGTCGGAGATTCGCGCAAAATACTGACCGAGCTACCTGGCCCCAAGTCGCGAGCGTTGCACGAACGCCGAAAGGCGGTCGTGAGTTCCGGACTCACTCAGGGTTTCCCCGTTTACATCGAGCGCGGAGACGGTGCGATTTTGCTGGACGTCGACGGCAACCAGCTCTTGGACCTCGGTTCGGGTATCGCGGTTACGTCGATTGGTCACGCGGTGAGCGATCTCATCGATGCGGTGAGCGAACAGGTCGCTGCGTTCACCCACACCTGCTTCATGGTCACCCCTTATGAGGCGTACATCGAGGTGTGCGAAGCGTTGGCCGAACTCACGCCGGGTACCCACGAGAAGACCTCCGCCTTGTTTAACTCCGGTTCGGAGGCCGTCGAAAATGCCGTCAAGATTGCGCGGCTCGCAACTGGCCGTGCCGCGATTGTCGTGCTGGACCACGCCTATCACGGTCGCACCAACTTGACCTTGGCGCTGACGGCAAAAAATATGCCGTACAAGGACCGATTTGGTCCCTTTGCCCCAGAGATTTACCGAGTTCCCACCAGTTATCCGTTTCGCGACGGCCTGAGTGGTCCCGAAGCAGCTCGGCGCGCCATTGACGAAATTGAGAGCCAAGTCGGGGCACACAACGTCGCGGCCGTATTGGTCGAACCCATTCAAGGTGAGGGCGGATTCATTGTGCCGGCTCTCGGATTTTTGCCCGCACTCGCCGAGTGGTCCAAGGCCAATGGCGCCCTATTCATCGCCGATGAAATCCAGAGTGGATTCTGTCGCACCGGTGACTGGTTCGCAGTCGACCACGAGGGCGTTATTCCCGATCTCGTCACGACGGCTAAAGGATTAGCGGGTGGCATGCCGCTCGCCGCGGTAACCGGACGCGCCGAGATCATGAACGCCGTGCACGAAGGCGGACTCGGCGGAACGTACGGAGGTAACCCCGTAGCCGCCGTGGCCGCGCTCGCCACGATTAAGACCATGCGCGACAAGAACCTCGCCGCACGCGCGCGCGAACTCGGCTCCACGATGTTGAGCGCCCTAACAGAGTTGCAGCGAGACACACTCATCATTGGTGACGTTCGTGGTCGTGGCGCAATGGTCGCCATTGAGCTCATCGAGCCGGGCACCACGAATCCCAACGCGGCGGCAGCCAACGCCATTGTGAACTACTGCCGCAGTCAGGGCGTGGTCGCAATATCGGCCGGAACGTACGGCAACGTCGTGAGACTTCTGCCGCCGTTGGTAATTACTGACGCCCAGTTAAGTGACGGACTATCGGTTCTCGCCGACGCGGTTCGCTCCGTCAAATAGTTACTCCGCCGGACACGCTCCGGGCGAGACCGTTCGAGTAACACTCGCGTGAGCGAGGTCACGTCGCAAAATGAAGCGGGGCACGGCGTAAGCGACGTTGCTCTGTGAGGTGGAGCGCGAAAAGACCATCGCGACGACTCGACCGTCAACTAGAACCGGACTGCCGGAGTTGCCGAACTGAACCCGGGCGTTAATGACCAACAGATCGCGTACGAAGAGCGCGTTGTTGTAAATATCGCGTCCCTGCGCGCGCAGGGGTCCCGCAATCGCGGCCGGAGTTACCGTCAGCGGACCGTTTAAGGGATAGCCCGCCACCGCCGCGGGCGTCTTCGCGCGAGGTGTTCGCGGCGAGAAACTCACGGCGTGCGAACTCACGTCAACACTCAACACCGCCACATCATTTTTGACGTCCAACACCAATAGTCGTGCAACGTTGCCGCTGACTTTGATGAGGTGCGCACCGGCAACAACGTGCGCGGCGGTCATGACGAGTCGCGGCTCAATGAAGAATCCAGTTCCTTCACGATTAAGCCCGCAACCGTTCTCGGCAGTGATCTTTGCGACCGAGACGCCCGCACCCCCGATCGCCGCGGTTGTCTGTGGGCCACGAAGGATCGGCACGTTCGGAACATTGGGCGCAATGACCTGGGCGAAGACGCTCGGAAAGTTGGCGTTGCGAAAGAGCGATTGAACCTTTGCCTCCACGCTCGGCACCGGGGGCATCACGCGGTCCATCACCGCGAGGAGCCTCGAATGCTCAATGGCACTCGACAGCGATAAGTAGGAAACATTGACCAGCATTCCCGCGACCAACCAACACCCAATGAGGGCGCCAATCGCCGAGAATGCAGCGCCGCCCGCACGATCTAGGGAGCCCAGTTTCAGGCGCCGTATGGACAAATTGGCGGCGGCTCCGAGTTGGCGCCCGACAACCGCGCCAATTGTGGCCACCGCGATCACCACAAATATTGCAATAAAGGCCCGAGCACTTCCCGACGCGGTGTGAGCCAGGCTCGGTGCCAACAGAATTCCGACGATGAAGCCCGTCACGAATCCGACCAAGCTGCCGACCTGGCGAAGGATGCCGACCGACAGTCCTCGTTCCGTGGCGACGAGGACTACGGCGGCGATAACGAGGTCAATCCAACTCATGGCTCCACGGTAGACGGACGTCAAATCGGACGCTGGCTACCATGGCGCCATGCGCAATCTTCGCGTCGCGGGCTTCGTGCTCGTCGGGGCACTCATGCTGGCCGCGTGCGGCGGTCCAGCGGCGCCACCAACTCTGTTGGGCAATCCGTCGCTCAATATTTCGGTACCCCTCAATGCCGCAGGATGCGACGATGCCGGAACCTGTTTTGCCATTGGAACTACGGGTCTCGATATTGCTCCTAACGCTGCCGCTCAAGCATCGACTCGTGGTCGTTCGTGGCACGCCGTCACGACTCCTAACTCTCCCTCCACGTCAATGAACGCCGTGGGATGTTGGCGATCGGGCTGTCTGTTCGGCGGATCTAATAGTTCGGGCAACGTGGTGTGGTCCAGCGCAAACGACACCACCATGGTGTCAACTCGGGCCCCGAGCGCCGGACTCGGCATCAGCGCCATCAGTTGCTTTGCTTCGGCGCACTGCGCCGCGGTCGATACGGGTTCCAACGGCCAGGCGCGCCTCAGTTTCACTGATTCAGCCGGAACGAGCTGGAGTACACCGCGACGAGTCACGTGGGCGCTGGACGCAACGGCGCTGTCAGTTGCGTGTACGAATGATTCGAGTTGTGTCGTCACCGGCACGACCAAAATCACCGGTGGCAGCGCCGCCATCTGGAGCGTGACCAACGACGGCGGAGCGAGTTGGACCACGAGTCAAAACGCCAATTGGATCCAGTTGATCGACGCCTCGTGCAACGTCACGGTTTGTGAAGCCCTCGCCACGCAGAGCAACGGTCTCGGCACTGTGGTGCATTCACGCAGCGCGGGATCCAACTGGAAATCCGACGCCACTCAGCCCGCCAAATCCCCCGGCACTCTCGCGTGTTCTAAGTCCATGCAGTGCGTAGCGGTTAGTGCGAACTCACCATGGATTGCGATTAATAGTTCGAATAAGTGGATTACCCAACGTCTGAAGTACGTGCCCGATCCGTTCATTGCCGTTGGTTGTGGCGCCAAGTACTGCGTCGCGATTAACTCTCAGACCACTCTCAGCGTCAAGTTTTAACTCAGCCGCGCAGTGACGCACTGAGTAGTCCGGGGACCTTGCGCCACGAGGGGCTGACCTCGAAGGCCAACAGTTTTCGCATCATGCGCGCATTGACGGTCGTCGAGAACCACGCGGGTGTCGGATTAGATCGAAAAGGTCCGCGAACGACAGATTTGAGAGGCGACTCAAACATGAAAGCGTTGCCCACGAATCCCGACCCGGACTGAATGTCGGTTACCACGTGTCCGGGATACGCACCCCACGCTGTCGTGGAAAACGCGAAGCTCATCGCGTGCCACAGGTTGAGACCAATTGAGCCGTAGCGCAGATCACTGATCGCCTGCTCGACGGCCGCTCCCGCTTCGGCGTCGCGCAGAGTATCGGGATGGACAATCAGTGTCATTGACAACGTTCCCCACACGGTTTCGTTACAAAAGTTCACGGCACGCTCAATAAAAGAAACCACCGAATCAGCCTGCAATGCGGTCTCACTCGTGAGTGAGCAGAAAGCCTCCACGTTGAGACAGATGTCGGTCGTTTCGTTGGCATCGACGTCGCGAACAATGGTCCACGGAAGTTTGTCACCGCTCGCATCGCCAATTTGGTGGGCATCATGGTGGGCACTAATGAAACTGTCGAAGCGAGATCGCGCACCTGGGTAGTAGGCCCGTCGGGTCGGCAACGACGCAAGTACCGACTCGAGCGCGTCTAGGAATTCGTCACGCTGCGCCCAGCCGGCGTGAGTGACAATGACGCGTGGGGTTAGACAGTTAAACCCGGCGTTATTTGTCAACATCGTCGCCACGTGCGCCGCCTGATAGGCAATGTCCTTGGCTGACCACTGGCCGGGAACAATGACGACGGGTGACACGTTTCCGAGTTCACCACTAATGGGCTTGGTTATCAGGGGCTCGTTCGCAGCCTTTCGCCTCGCCCCCTCATCGCCCGTTCCAAAGACGATCGCGTCGTGGGTCTTGTCCGATCCCGTCACGTGAATGTCCTCAACCAGCGGGTGTTGCGTGAGAAATGCGCCCACTTGGGCTCCGCCGCTCACGATTCGCAAGTAACCCGGTTCAATCAGCGCGGCCATGGCCCGCTTCCAAAAGTTGCTGAGGTAGTCGTTGACGGGATTGGCTTTCAGTAGAACAACTTTTCCTTCTACGAACAGTTTGCTCAGCACGTCACGTGGGCCGAGCGATGCCACATTTCCCGCACCGAGTACCAGTGATACGCCGCAGTGCGCGAGAGGCTCGCGGTAGGCGCTCGCCTGATGAGCACGTACCTCGGCTTCGGTGACGCCTTCATTCATCCACACTTCGCCGGTGATGCCCGCGTAGAGCAATTTGTCGAAACCTGTCGCTGGCATCACCTGAATTGCGAGGCGATTATTGGGCTTGTGACGTACGGGTCCCGGGTACTGCGGACGACCCTTCTCCGCGATGTCGATGAGCGACGTGCGCAGTGCCTGAGCCATCCGTACAAATGTTCCGACCCCACTGAACAGCTCTTCGCCTCCTTCGGCGCTATCGGGTCGGTAGCCCTTTGCTTCGCAGGCCGCCGCGTTCCACTCTTCGGCGACGGCGAAGGTGTCGTTCACAATTCGAGCGAGGATGTCCGCTCGTTCTCGAGGTCCGACGTTCGCCCAGCGCTCGCGCTGTTCGTGCAGTTCACGCAGTGCCGTAACCAACTCGACTTCGTTCAATTCAACCTGATCTTGGCTGCCCGACGTTGGCGCGGCGGCCCCTCGGTGAGTAATCGTCATGGCAACCTCCGTGAGGGTCTCTCGTTGTATGCGAGAGTAATCCCATGTTGGATTCCACATTGAGTACTCCTCCATCGGGCTGGTACCCCGACCCGGCCGGAGCGCGCGAGTGGCGGGTGTGGAACGGTCGCGACTGGTCCGATACCAAACGCCCCTACGGCGACGAGCCGATAGGCACTGCTCAGTTGCTGCAGGTCATTGCGGCGCAAAACACGCTCTGTCGCTACGGAATCGTGTCGTACTTTGCGGGACTCGGACTTCTGATTGATGCCTATCATCATCGACCCAGCGTTGACTCGGCGGTCAGCTGGACCACTTTTGGAATTCTCACCACCGTCGCTCTCGGCGCCGTGCTCATTGGTCATATCAGCTTCACGCGAGCGACAGCCACCTTGATGGATGCGCCAGGGCCAGCGGCTGGCTTTCCCATCTTGAACGTCGTGCAGTGGTCACGACTCGCTTTTGCTCGCTGCAATCACATACTTCCTCTTTCACGACGCGCCAACGGCAATCGGCGAGACGCGATTGAGTCGGCGGGACTCAATCAACTATTCACGATCAGTGCCCTGGGTGCCTACGCGATCACCCCGTTGCCGCGCAACGCGATTTTGTCACTGCTCTTGCACCTGCTGCCTGCGGCGGCTGCCGGGTTCACCTTGAGGTGGGCGCGACTTTTACGAAACGATCTCGCCGGTTGATTGTGAGCCATCCGAGACGCTTCTAGAATTCATCCGGTCCGCTATCGAGCCAGTAACGAGGAACGAGATCCATGCCGTACGAACTGTGGGGACCTCTAGCGGGGCTCGTGGGCACGTGGGAGGGTCACCACGGTATCGACGTGTCGTTTCACAACGTCAAGGGAAAGATCCAAGAGACGCCGTTTTACGAAAAGACGTCATTCAAGCCCTTCGGTCCGGTGGAAAATGGACCTCAAGTTCTCTACGGCCTCGATTACCGCACTGCTGCGTATCGAATGGACGAGGACTTTCCCTTTCACACCGAACTCGGATACTGGATGTGGGACGCGTCAAACCAACAGGTAATGCGGTGTTTTACCGTACCTCGAGGCTTTACTGTTCTCGCGGGCGGAACGGTGTTACCCACGGCGACGAAATTCAAACTGGAAGCCGAACTCGGCAGTACGAGTTACGGGCTGTTGTCCAATAAGTACCTTGACGAAGTGGCTCGCTCCACTCGATTTGATGTCGTGGTGAGCGTTGACGGTGACAGCTTTAGTTACGACGAAACAACGGTCGTCGAACACCAGCGCACCAACGGCATTGTCCTGCACACTGATCGCAACACCCTAAAACGTTTGAGCTGGGAGGCCTAGATATGTACGAGTGGTCCGAAGAACACCGCGCGATCGCGGACGTTGTACGCCAGTTCGTTGACAAGGAGATTCGTCCGCAGATCGACGACCTCGAATTTGGAGATCTTGGCCCTTACGCGATCCTGCGAAAGATGTTTGAGACCTTCGGTATGAAGGAGATGGCGAAGGAGAACTTCCAGCGTCAACTCAAGCGAAAGGTCGAGGCCGACGACGCGGTTCGCGAACGGCGCAGCGATTCCAATGCGGGAGCGACGCTGATTCCGATTATCGAACTGTGCAAGGTCTCGCTCGGACTCGTGACGTCAATGGGAGTTTCGACGGGACTCGCTGGTGGGACCATCATGAAGCTCGGTACGCCCGAGCAGATGCAGCGCTGGGGACTGGATCTCATGACTCTCGACAAAGTCGGGGCCTGGGCGCTTACCGAACCGGACTCGGGGTCCGACGCGCTGGGTGGAATGCGATCGAGCGCCGTTCGCGACGGCGACGAGTACGTGATCAACGGATCGAAAACCTGGATTACCAATGGACCGTTCGCCGACACGATTGTGCTGTACGTGAAACTCGACGACGGCAGCGGCGAAGAGATTCGCAATCGCAAAGTGTTGACATTCATTCTTGATTCGGGAATGTCCGGTCTCGAACAGTCCAAACCAATGCGCAAAATGGGTCAGCACGCCTCGCCGACGGGTGAACTGTTCATGAGCGATCTGCGCGTGGGACGTGACCGATTGCTGGGAGGCTCCGAGGAGCCGCGCGGTGGAGGTCGAGCGAGCGCGAAGGACAACTTCGTAACTGAGCGAGCCGGCGTCGCGGCTATGGCGCTCGGCGTCATAGAAGAGTGCTTGCGCTTATCGGTTGACTACGCAAAGAACCGCAAACTATGGGGTCAACCAATTGGTGACTATCAGCTCATCCAATTGAAACTCGCGAATATGGAAGTCGCCCGCGTCAACGTTGAGAACCTCGTATTTCGTCACATCGAGCGCTCGAGCGCGGGTGCGACACCCACTCTCGCCGAAGCGTCCGCCATGAAGCTCTATTCGGCCCAAGCGGCGTGCACGGTGGCCGATGAGGCAATCCAACTGTTCGGCGGTAACGGCTACGTATCAGAGTTTCGCGTGGAACAACTTTTACGCGATGCTCGGGTACTACGCATCTACGCCGGAACCGATGAGATGCAGGTCGTCGCCATCGCGAAGGATTTACTTCGTCGATAAGACGAAACAGCGATCGCTCAGTTCGCCCATCGCGAACGTACCGTAGAAACCGTCAAACATGGTGCGGGTTCGCTCGGCCCACTCAATGGCCGCCGGGCTAC
>JANXTQ010000044.1 GCA_025352305.1 Actinomycetes bacterium | reverse complement strand
GCCTCGGGCCACTGAAGTTGGCCCAGTGGGCGGGCGTGCGCGTACCGATCAACACGATTCGTGACTTCGTTATTGCCCCCTTGATGTCGCTGCCAAACGATCCGTCGCTCACGAGCGCCCTCTCGCAGTGGAACAGTGCGTCGAACTCCCAAGACGCCACGTGGGTAAAGAACTACGGATCGGTGAGCTCAGTTCACGGCGGAGTTGTCGCCTACAGCGGATCCAATGCGGGACCGGTGCCGATATTTATTCAGAGGCTCACCACAATGGCTCAGTCCGGAGCACTCGACCAAGCACTGGTCACGGGCCGAAACTTTTTCCAACTGGATTACACCAAGCCACTGATGTTCTTGGCGGACGGTTCCTACTTCGCGAACTTGGCGGGTGCTCAGCACCTTCAGGGCACCCAGTGGGGAATGATGAACGAGACGGGCAGTTACCCCGGTCAAGCGTGGTTATGGCTCTACACCTTTTGGTACCAGGTCCCTCCGTACAACTCGAGCAGTTTTGCGGACATTGAAGTCTTTGCGACCATGATGCTGCTCACCGGAGTACTGATCTTTCTTCCGTTTATTCCGGGGTTGCGTTCGATTCCGCGCTGGAGCCGCGTTTATCGAGTGATCTGGCGCGAGCATTACCGCCAGCTCGAAAAGTAGTTCCGGCCACGGCGAAGTACTAAATGAAGTCCTTCGCTTTCGCGGGTCCTAAGATTCCGCGAAAGCGGAGGAACGATGCGTTGTACATCTTGTGGCGACGACACCCCTGACGGAAAACGGTTCTGCACGAACTGCGGCGCTGCACTCATAGCGAGTTGCGCGGGTTGTGGATCAGTACTGATTCTCGGTAAGCGATTTTGCGCCGACTGCGGTCTCGATCTGCAAGACGGCAACGCCGCGACTACCGACACCGCGAACCTCTCACACAGCGACCAGCCCTCTGGCAAAGCGCCCGTCGCCGAGCGGCGACTGTGTTCCGTTTTGTTTGTCGATCTCGTCGGCTTCACCACGTTGGCCGAAGGGCGTGACCCCGAACACGTGAGAGAACTACTGAGCACCTACTTCGAAGAAGCCCAACGAATCATTTCCGCTTACGGCGGCACCATCGAAAAGTTCATCGGCGACGCGGTCATGGCCATTTGGGGCGCGCCGAGCGCCAATGAAGACGACGCCGAACGAGCGGTTCGAGCCGCACTCGACTTGGTCGGCGCGGTCAGAGTTCTCGGGCGCACCGCGGGTTACGACGGTCTCGAAGCTCGCGGTGGTGTCGTGACCGGCGAAGTAGCAGTGACCATTGGCAAAGTCGCTGAAGGAATGGTTCTCGGTGACACTGTCAATACGGCTTCTCGCGTCCAGAGCGCTGCCGAAGCGGGCACGGTTCTCGTCGACGAGTCCACGTGGCGAGCAGCTAATGATGCTATTTCCTTTGAAGAGTTTGGCGACCTGGAACTAAAGGGAAAGAGCAACGTCGTTCACGCGTGGAAAGCGTTGCGCGTGGTGGCACAGCGAAAAGGTCAAGGTCGCGCGCAGCGACTTGAACCACCTTTCGTAGGTCGAGACGAAGAGATCCGTCTCATCAAGGATTTGCTGCATGCGACCAGTCGCGAACAGCGCGCGCGCCTCGTATCAGTGACAGGAATGGCGGGCATCGGCAAGAGTCGCCTCGCGTGGGAGTTTCTCAAATACGTCGACGGCCTGGCTGAGTCCGTGTACTGGCATCAGGGACGAAGTCGCACCTACGGCGAAGGAATCACCTTTGGAGCACTTGGTGAGATGGTGCGAATGCGGGCCGGCATTCTCGAATCTGAAGATGCACTACAGACCGCTGCCAAACTTCGTATCGCGATTGAGCAGTTCATTGAAGACGAAGAGGAACGTCAGTGGGTGGAGCCACGACTCGCCCATCTTTTGGGCCTGAGCGACGCACCAAGTGGCGAAAGAGAAGAGCTGTTTTCTGCGTGGCGCACTTTTTTTGAATCGATTGCGCGTCGGGGACCGACCATCATGGTCTTCGAGGACTTGCAGTGGGCCGATCCCGGACTCATTGACTTCGTCGAATCAATTCCCGAATGGTCCAAGACATTCCCGATTCTGGTCATCACGCTCTCACGACCTGAACTCGTTGATCGACGAGTGAACTGGGGATCGGGTCAACGTAACTTCACCTCCCTTCATCTAGACCCCCTCGGCGAAGATGCGATGCGAGAACTACTCAGGGGGTTCGTCGCGGGTCTAGATGATCAGGTAACCCGCAAAGTTCTGCAACGAGCTGAAGGCGTTCCGCTCTACGCCGTCGAGACAATACGTATGTTGCTCGACCGCGGGCTACTCGTGGCGGTCGGGGATCGTTACCGGGTGGAAGGTGACCTCGATCTACTAGAGATCCCCGAAACTCTCCACGCTCTTATTGCGTCTCGGCTTGATGCACTGAGTGCGACGGAGCGAACGGTAATCCAAGACGCCAGTATTTTGGGCTCCACCTTCTACATCGACACGTTGGCCGCCGTCAGCGACATCGATGCTGACCAGTTGCAAGAAAGCCTTCGCCTCTTAGTGCGCAAGGAGTTTCTCTTCGTCGACACCGATCCTCGTTCGCCCGAACGGGGCCAGTACTGCTTTGTGCAGGCCGTCCTGCGCGACGTGGCGGTAGGCATGCTGTCTCGCAGAGACCGCAGCGCGAAACACCTCCGAGCGGCGCAGTACGCCGAGTCGCTCGGTGACGATGAACTAGCCGAGATCATCGCGGCTCAGTACCTCGAAGCGATTGAGTCGGCCCCCGACGTGAGCACCCCCCACGAATGGCTACAACGCGCAGTAACCTGGTTGTTGCGATCGAGTGATCGCGCAATCTCGCTTGGTTCTCCAGAAGACGCCTTAGCCCTGTTGGACAGAGCACTAACGCTCGGTTCACTCGGAGAGCGACATCTCGACGTCCTGGTTCGTGCCGCCGAAGCCGCCACGCTAAGTGACGCTGAACGAGCCTTGGCCCTGCGCGAAGAGATCTTGGACATTCAAGTTGCTCGAGGCGACGCAACTCTCATTGGCTTTGCGACCTTGAAGTTGGCTAGCGCACTTAATCAAATGCGTCGTCAGGCCGAGAGCTTCGAACTGCTCACGTCAAGTTACGCAGCACTAACTGACGACGCCGATTTACTCTTACGCGGCAGTATGGCCGAGTCGCTCGGCAATCTCGGTGGGCGCCTTCACAATGATGAAATCGCCATCAAGTACTCCGAAATCGCGTTGGAAATTGCCGAGCGCCTCGACGACTCGTCGCTCTTGGCGCGCGCCCTCGGGGACCGTTCTTTCGTCCTCTTTAACCAGGGCCGCCATCGAGAAGCCGTATTGCTAGCGCGGGGAATGGCGGAGATTGCAGACGCGGAAGGCTCGTTGCGTGAACAAAGTACCTCGCGCATGGGTCTCAGTCTCTATCTGTTGCCAGACGATCCCCGCCTCTCGATCGAAGCCGCCTTGGAGTCTCTCGATTATGCACGCCGGGCCGGAAATCGCCCCGTGGAGCGCACGAATCTTTTGAACATTGCCGAGACCTCGATTTATACGGGGCTGTGGAACGAAGCTAGTTCGGCTCTTCATTCCCTCGAGGGTGCACGACTTCCGCCGAATTTGGGCGGATGGTATGAGTGCATGACCACGACACTTGAGATTCTCAAGGGAAACGCTCAGACAACTGAGGAATTTTTTACTAGCCACGATCGGCTCTTTGGCGAGGAACCAGGAGCAAATATTGAAGGACAGACCACGGTGCTGTGCCTGGTGGCAATGACCGCTTACGCGACGGGGAATTTCGACTTGGCCATGACGTTGGCTTCACAAGCCGTCGAAATGGATCCGAACGGCATCAATGTGAGCCCCGGCATTAACTTCAAGGGGCGTAGTGCGCTGTGGGCGAGAAACTTAGTTGTTGCCCGCAGCGCTCTGAGCGATCTCGATCGACTTCACGGGCGCTCCATCGCTGCACAGCGCGCTACGACTCGAGCTGCGGTCGCCGCACTCGAGCAGCGACCTGACGAGGCCGCTGAACTGTACCGTGACGCTATTGAACGTTGGCGAGCCCTCGACAATCTCATGGATTTGGCGTTGACGGAAACGGAGTACGTGATGTTGCTCGGTCCCGATCATCCCGACGCCGTGATTGCCAAGGAGGCGCGCGACATCTTCACCCAGATCGGTGCTGTCGTGCTTCTCGAACGGCTTAGCTCACTCACTACTTCAGAGGCGCAGTAGCCAACAACGGCGAAGTATCCAATGAATCGCGAGTGCTTACTATTTGTGCAACTCAACTGATTGGCTCCGCGTATGACTAAATCCTCCCGAATCGTTTTGACCCTGTCTCTCGTGACGTCGTGCGTGGCCACGGTGGCGTTGTCTTTGACCTCGGTTGCGGGCGCGACGAGCGTCGTGGGATCTCGCCATTCATCGCTAAGCAGTTACCTCGCTCAGCACGCCATTCGATCAGGCGGTGCGCGTCACGAGCACGTGGCCAACGCTGTTGCCTGGACGCCTCACTCGATCAATACTCCGTCAGGAGGAATGAACGCCGTTAGTTGTGTGTCAGCAAGTTTCTGCATCGCCGTCGACAACGGAGGAAGCGCCACGGCTTTTGACGGAACCGTGTGGTCCACGCCGGTAGCTATTGACGCAACGAATTCGCTCGACGCAATCTCGTGTGTGAGTACAACCTTCTGCGCAGCCACCGACGCTGACGGCAACTACATCTTTTACAACTCGGGCGTGTGGGGAACGCCGACGCCCTTTAACCCAGCACATCCCACCACTTTGGTGGCGACATCTATTTCGTGCCCAACGGCGACATACTGTCTCGCGCTCGGCGCCACTTTTTCCGGATCCAACTCGACACCCACGGCGATGTTCTGGGATAACGCAACATGGTTTAGTGCCACCACGGGAATCGTGGCTGATGTCTTCAGTTCAGTGAGTTGTGTGAGCCGGTCCTTTTGTATGGGCGTGAGCTACCAGGGCCAGTTCGTGAAATACGGAGCTCCGACCATTAGTGGGGGCACAGAACACGTCACGGCGTCAAGCGCCGCATCCATTGATGCAGCAGATTTGGTGTCCGGCATCACCGCGGTCAGTTGCTCGACGTCGACGTTTTGTGCGGCCGGCGACGATTTCGGCGACTTACTGGTCTACAGTTCGCCCACTTGGCACCTGACGGGTTTTGTCTTTAGTTACGCCAGTACCACCTTCGTTTCCTGCTCCAAGATCGCGTCCGGGGACGTATCGGGCAACAACTGCATTGCCATGGACGACGCCGGTGAGACTGCACGACTGAATGGACTCGGCTGGACCAACGCGGACTCGGTCAATCCCAACGCCAACGTCAGCGGGCTGAGTTGCTTCAATGATGCGAACTGCGTTGGCGTTGACTACGACGGTTTCGCAGTGGCGCTCACCGAAGTACTCGCGAGCTCATCATTGACC
>JANXTQ010000031.1 GCA_025352305.1 Actinomycetes bacterium | reverse complement strand
TCAGTACATTGCCACCGTCGCGGCGGTCATCGCCCAAAACGGGGGCTGTCACGGCGCCCTGCTCATAAAGGGCGAAACCTACCAAGGCGGCGGTGTCCTCGTCGTCAAGGTGAAACAGGGTCCCGCGACCGGGCACTTACTCGTCGGCGATCAACTGAAGTCCATTGGTGGAGTGTCACTCGACTCAATTGACTCGTTGCTCAACTACCTCTACGCCGAGCCGCCGCGTTCGATCGTGGTCGTCACCTTCATCCGCCACGGCCACTTCAGCGCGACCGCGGTAACTCTCGCATGTCAGCCATAAGTTGGGGTTATGAGCGACAACCCCTTTGGATCCATCTTCGGAGATCTGTTCAATATCTTGGGCCAACAGGGTCCCGACGCCTGGTTTGAGACCGCGCGAAGCCTCGCACTGAACGTCGCGCGCGGCAGCGACGGCGATCCCAACCCCGAGCCGGCCGAACGTCAACGCCTCGAGCAGTTCGAATCTCTCGTGTCTCGACGCGTGTCCAGCATCTTCGCCGTGCAGGTCGACAGCGGAGTTGTTGCCGCCAATCGAACGGAGCTGACCGTCGCGGCGCTCGAGCAGTGGCGACCGTTGATGGCACCGATGATTGACGCACCCGCTGCTGACCTCACTGGCCTAGTTGACCCCTCACTCTCGGCGACGCTCGGTCAACTCGCTTCCACCATTGGACCGCTTTTCGTGGGATTTCAGCTCGGATCGGTCGCGGGGCACTTCTCGGAACGAGCGTGGTCCCTCGCTGCTTTGGCGCTTCCGCGCGACAATCAGTCGCGACTGCTCGTCGTCAACAACGTGGCGCGCTTCGCCGAAGAGTGGTCGCTCGATCCTGACGCGACGAGTGCCTTCGCACTCGCTCGAGAGATCGTGGCGTCGGTGATTCTTAGTCAGAACGGAACGGGCGACGCGCTACGCGCCTTGCTCATCGACGCCGTTCGCGATGCGGCCGCCGCTCAGGGTGACATCCTGTCAAAACTGTCGAATCTCAGCGATCCGAGCGATTTGGCGGCTCTGATGGGCAACCCCGAAGCGTTGCTCGACGGAATTGACATGCCCGAAGCCACCGACGCCACTCGGGCCATTAACGCGGCCGTTGCGGTGTTGCGCGCGGTAATTGACGCCACGGCCTTTGAGATCAGCGAAGCGATGTTTGGCCCCCTCGTCCAGTTGCGCGAGGCGTACCGCCGTTACTTTTTAGCTGACGCTCGAGGTGAGGACGCCGCTGCGGCCCTGTTCGGAATTGATCCTCACGGGGTCGAACAGACCACAGCGGACGCCTTCGTGGCGTCCATTGTCAGCCAACACGGACTCGAGGCCTTTACGGCGTTGCTGCGCGCGGACGGATTGCCACGTCACGATGAGTTAGAGCGACCCTTCGACTGGCTCGAGCGGGTCACTAACTCTCCGCTGGCTTAGTTCTCTTCGTCGTAGCCGAGGACCCACTCCACAATCAGGTTTTCGCGTTCGGCGTCGCGGTTAACTCGTTCGCGGTTGCGGCGAAACTGGGGATCGTGGGGGGGCAAGAAACGAAGTCGGGCATCAATGCGGTCAACGAAGTCCTGAATCTGCTCCTCTTCGCCAAAAACCATACGGCACTCCCAGTGCGGAGCGACCGGGCCGAGGTAGATGACCTGGACGTGGCCGACCGGATCGGTGACTTCGGTGACTTCGGGGCTGGCATTGAGGCTCACAGGAGCTCCTTTAGCGACTTAGACGTACGGTTCTCTACGTGGGGCACCAGTTTACTCCCTGAGGATTTAGTGACATCTCGCCGCGCCGTCGGCGTCGTACACCTCATATGGATACCTGTGAAAAAGGTCACAAGCCAGAATGCGACACGGACCCTCGAACCTCGGTACTGTCAGTAGTGAACCCGTCAAGGAGGGCGACTATGAACACCGAATGGATGGCAGATGGCAAGTGCCGGGAGTACCCGGCCGCCACGTTTTTTCCCCAGGATGGTGTCGGAGTAATTAAGGCTCAGCGCATCTGCGCTCAGTGCCCCGTGGCCGAGGCGTGCTTGATCTACGCCCTCGACAATCACGTGGACCACGGAGTGTGGGGCGGCAAGAGCGAGCGTGAGCGTCGGCGCCTGCAGCGCGCTCGACGTCGGGGCACGTTGACGGTGAACACGAATTAGATAGATTTCACGCACCGTGTTCGAGTGCGTGATCAACATCTCAGAAGGCCGCGATGCTGCAAAGCTCGCGGCCTTTGAGTTGGTTGGCGGCGAGTCGCTGCGCGACGCTCACCGCGACCCCAGTCACCACCGTTCCGTCTTCACCTTGATCAATCATCCCGAGCCGCTGCTTCGAGACGTTCGGGCCTTGATTAGCTCGGCCGTTGACAACCTGACTCTCGATGCTCACGACGGCGTTCATCCTCGTCTGGGTGTCGTTGACGTTGTTCCCTTCGTCGCTCTTTCTTCGGAGCAGACCGCGCGCGCCGTCACTCTGCGTGATGAAACGGCCCACTGGATGGCGCACGAACTCGGAGTCTCCACGTTTCTTTACGGTCCCCTGACGAACGGATCGATCCGCACGTTGCCCGAAATTCGTCGGCGGGCACTCAAGGATTTGGTACCCGACTTTGTTGCGCCGCATCCGTTGGCGCACGCCGGGGTGTGCGCGGTCGGACAAAGAGAGATGTTGGTCGCGTGGAATATCTGGATTGAGGGCGCCACTCTCGTTGACGCTCAACGAATTGCCCGCTCGCTGCGCTCGAGCACCGTACGAGCTCTCGGACTCGCGGTCACGGGCGCCGTCCAAGTCAGTTGCAACCTGATTGACGTTCGCGCGAGTCGACCCAGTGAAATATTTGACGCCGTTTCGGCCCTGCTGAGTGCGCAGGCACGAATTATTCGTTGCGAATTAGTGGGGCTCGCTCCGCGCAGCTTGTTAGAGCACGAGGATCCCGCTCGATGGGCACAGCTGGATCTCTCGGCCGATCAGACCATTGAAGCGCGCCTCGGGCGTTAGCTAGCGGCGCTGCGGCGCTCAATAGCGCGCGCTCGACGCAGACGGCGGCGTTCTCGCTCGCTCATTCCGCCCCAGATACCGAACTTCTCGCCATTGTCCAGCGCGAACTCCAAGCAGTCCTCTTGGACCACGCAGCCGCGACAAACCTCTTTGGCCTCGCGAGTGGAAGCTCCACGCTCCGGAAAGAACAGGTCCGGGTCCACGCCCATGCAGTTAGCGCGGGCCTGCCAGCCTCGATCTTCCATGCCCCCCGACAGATTGACAATCTCCATGTAAACCTCCCCGCGCTGGCACCCTCGATGGCACCACCGTTGTAATTACAACGGTGTCATTGTGGCGCAGGTTGGACAGAAACGCAAATGGAAATTTTGGGAGAGTTTTTAGGCCTCGCGAGAGCGGACCTGAATGGTCTGCACGCCGATCACTTCGTCGTTGGCCAACAGCTCCAAACGGTGGATTCCCGGATCGAGATTGATACCGAACCAACGTCCTACCCAGATGTAGTCGAGGTCGTTTTCAATAGCCGCACGGGTCGCCCACGAAATAATGTCATCGATCTCGTAGCGATACGGCTTGCCGTCATCACCCGTAAATCCAACAGCTTCTCCGGCCACATTCACGATTCGCAGGCGAATGGGGTGATCTTTGCCCGAATCAGAGGAGTCGGCGTCAATTAACGCGGCCACCGACAAAGGAACGGCCGATTGGGCGTAGAACCACGTAATACCGCCGCCGATGACGCCCAACTTGCCGTTCGCCAGGTCGGCGTAGTCAGCAATCAGCAGTGTGGCCCTCATTTTGGGCTCCGCGGGGTGCGCGTGAGACTCATGGCTCTCCCATTCCTTCGGTCCGAAGCCGTAACGGCCACGGCGTGTTGCATGGAAATCTAACCCACCACGCCCCGGGCGTGCGCTCAGCTGGCGCGGCGGTGGCGAACGAAGTCGTCGAGGACGTAGGTACCCAGTTCGTCCACCGAGGTGTAAAAGGTGCGTCCGCCATTGACCCGGCCAATTTGCTCCACGAAGGGAAACTGGCTGCGCTCAATATCGAGGGCAAACGTGTTGATCGTGATGCCCGCTTTGGTGCACCGCAGAACTTCGGCCATGGTCATCTGCAAGGTTTCTGGAACCGGGGGCCAAGCAAAAAATGGCTCCCCGTTGCTCAGTAAGTGCGCCGTTGGCTCGCCGTCGGTGACGACCACAATCTGGCGCTCCCCCGTCTCGGCGCGCATCAGGAATCGGCTGAGGGCCAAGGCGTGTTGGAGATTGGTGCCGTAGTTGTAGTCAATGCTGAGCGAGGGAATGTCCTCCACACGGATCTCTTGTGCGGTTTCGCCAAATCCCACAACGGCAACAAAATCGCGAGGAAAGCGCGAGCGAATGAGTTGGGTGAGCGCGAGCGTCATCTTCTTCGCGGGAGCCAAGTTGCCGCGCATTGCCATGGACAGCGAGAGGTCAATGGCAAATACGGTCGCGCTGCGCCGGATGGCTTCATACTCTTCGACTTCAAAGTCGTCGGGGTGAAGTGAGACGGGAGTGCCCGGACCGGAACGAAATATGGCGTTGCGCAGTGTTTGGGGCAGGTGCAGTGACAGCGCCTGACCCGGTTCCCAGGCCTTGGAGCTCTCTTCGCGATCTCCGCCTCGATCGACTGATGCTTGACGATGCGATCCAAGGGTGGCGCTGTGACTCAGTTGGCTAAAGAGGTCTTTTAAGGCCTGGTTTCCAATTTGTCGCACGCCCTTAGCCGTCAGTTCAAGGCGACCGCCGTGACGATCGACAAAGCCGCTCTCTTTTAATCCCTTCAACGCTCGCTGCAGTGCTTCAATCTGTTTCGCCGCGTCGGGACCGAGGTTTCTACGCACGGCCTCAATGTCCACTTCGGGCAGCCCCTGCGCGGCATTGGCCTGTCCCATGAACTCTTCGAGGTTGCGCAGGTCGCCGAGTTGTTCGGCGATGTCGGTCGCGCGAGAAAACGACGTTGGCTCGCCGCCGCGCATGCGCGGTTGACGATTCCAGTCGATGTCGGGAGTGGCTTGGCGAAGATTGGACGTCAGACGATTCATGGCGAAGTTGAGGTCCATGTCCTGCATCATTTGACCGAACAGTTCTCGCAGTTCACGTTGTTGCTCACCGGAGAGCGAATTGAACATCGCCTCCGCCGCTGCGGCGCGCTCGGCCATTGCGCGAATGACGTCCTCGAGCGTCTCGGCGCCCGGAAAGTAGTCGCCGAACTTCTCCATGAACTCGTCAAAACCTGGATCAATGGGCTCGCCGCGACGATCCTGTTCAATCATGGTCGACAGCGCGTCCATCATGTCGCGCATACGAGCCAACTCTTCGGGATCGGGACTCGACAGAAAATCCTTGTTCGCCTCGAAGTAGGTGTCGAGAACGTCCTGGCGCAACTCTTGCATCAACTCTTCGTACTGCTCGCGGGCTTCGCTCGAGACGAAGTCGTAGTTCTGATACGCGCTTAGGCGCTCGGCGAGGCGCTCGGGCATGAGGTCGCGCTGCATCGAGCGTTCGTTGACCAAGTCGCGTGTGACCTCGCTGCGCCGTTCGTCTCCGGAGTCAGTGGCCTCGCTCAGCAGTTCTTGCAGCGCATCGGCTTCGGTCTCTTCGATTTCGCTCAGCCAGTCGCGATAGCGCTGCAACTCTCCGTCGGGGTCCGCTTGCTGTTCGAGTTCACGTCGCTTTTGACGCGACTGTTCGAGCAGGTCGCGTAACCCGTCAATGCGCTGACCGTCCTTGGTGGTGAAACCCTCTCGCAGTAGGCGATCAATCGCTTCTTCTAAGTCACCGGTTTCGAGCAGCTCATCACTGACGAGACGGAGCAGTTCGTCCGCATCCAAATCGTCGTAATCGTCGCCCTCTTCGGCGTGACGAAAGCCGTAGCGAACCGGCACTAACGATTCCTCGTTCGATACAGAGCTCGCGCTCCTGACGCGTCCTTGGCGAGTCGCTTGGTGAGGTGCAGTCCTTCCAAAATGAACTCCGCCGCGGCGGCCAATTCGCCGTTCGTGGCCTTAGGACCAGCAACACGACGTACGGGCGGCTCCAGTGCCGGCAGATTGGCCAACACGTCGAGGTAGTCGCGCGCGGGCAGATCGTCGCCGGTATGAACAACGACTTCATGTGTAAACGCGTCAACAATGTCCCCGGCCTCTTCGAGCAGAACATTCTCCGTGAAGCATTGACGCACCGCGAGAGCGACGAGTGCCGCAATAATCTGGTCGACGTCGGAGTCGTCCATTGTGTCCACTTCAATTTTGCCTTGGGTCGACTGCACGATCGCCGACAGGTCACTCACGCGCGGAACCACTTCATCGTCACCCGTTCGAAGAGTGCGACGAAGCGCGTTGGCGATCACTGTTTCGTAGTTAGCGATTGACAAACGAACCGATACACCGGAGCGCTGATTGAGTACGTGACTCTTGCGGGCCACGTGGCTGACGCGCGCAACAATGTCGTCAATAAACCACGGAACAATGATGGGTTGGCGAGAGGTGGGCAACTTCGCCTCTTGATGCATGATTTCAATTTCAGTGACGAGCTGTTCGGGGTAGTGCGTGCGAATCTGGGATCCGAAGCGGTCCTTAAGCGGCGTGATGAGTCGCCCGCGGTTCGTATAGTCCTCAGGGTTGGCCGTGGCGACGACCAAAATATCGAGATCGAGGCGAACGAGGTGTCCGCGAATCTGCACGTCGCGCTCCTCTAAAACATTGAGCAGTCCCACCTGAATGCGCTCGGCGAGATCCGGAAGTTCATTGATGGCGAAGATGCCGCGGTTGGACTTTGGAACTAGTCCGTAAGAGAGCGCCTTGGGGTCGTCCAAAAAGAGTCCACCGGCCACTTTGATCGGGTCTACTTCGCCAATCAGGTCGGCCATTGATGTGTCCGGTGAGGCAAGTTTTTCGGCGAATCGACGGCTGCGGTGCACCCATTCAATCGGAGTGTCGTCGCCTTTTTCCTCGATCAGATCAATTGCGTACGCCGAAATGGGATGAAAGGGATTATCTCGAACGTTGGATCCAGCGACGATGGGCATCCACTCATCGAGCAGCTCGACGAGTGAACGAATAATTCGCGTCTTGGCTTGACCACGCTCGCCCAACAAGATGATGTCGTGTCCCGCGAGAATCGCGGTTTCTAACTGGGGCAAGACCGTGTCTTCGTAGCCGAGGACCGACGACGTCAGGGGCTGACCGGCCGCGAGCCTGGCTTCGAGGTTCACTCGCAACTCTTCGCGAATTGTTTGAGTTGTCCAGCCCGATGCGCGCAGTGCGCCGAGCGAAGTGGGCTGTGATTCAGTGGACGAGGTCATAAGTCGAGAATATGGCATTACTCGGTCATTGGTTCACTAAACGACCTGGCCGGGTCAGAGGGTGCCAGCCCCAGCGAACCGGTGCACGCAGTTGCAGCGATCCATATGGAGCGCAACTTCCGCACCCGGTCGATTCGCTGGCCCTCCGGCACCCATATCTGACCTCGGCAGAAACGACCGTAGAACCTCTCACGTTCAACTACAAGAGCACCCCCTGCGCTTGTTCGAAAGTTCACAGCACCATGCCTAGTATTGCGAAGGCGTTCCGTACGACTCGGTCTCACGAGCGCTGTGAATTACTAAGAAGGAGACGTTGTGGCGGAGGAAGAAAGTAAAACCCCGGTGGAACTGGGAGGTACCCGTGGGGGTCCCGACGCGGCCACGCTCCGAGAGGACCGTTGGTGGCTGCAACCCGTCATTACCGTGTCTATTTTGACGGCTTTCATCATTTATTCCACGTGGGCTGCGTTTCAAAACGACCACTACTACGTGGGATCGGCGTTCAATCGCGATCTGATTAGTCCGTTTTATTCCCCCTGCCTCGCGTCCAGTTGCCAGCAGGGCGCGGCCAATACCGGTTTTCTGCTCTCCACGCCGAGTTGGTTCAGTCCCGCGCTACTGATTCTGATTTTCCCCCTGGGATTTCGTCTCACCTGCTACTACTACCGACGCAGTTACTACCGAGCATTTTGGTGGTCTCCACCGGCCTGTGCCGTCGCTGACGCGCATCCGACCTACAGCGGAGAGACTCGCTTTCCGCTCATTATGCAGAACATGCACCGTTACTTTTTCTACGCGGGTCTCATCTTTAACGCTCTATTGACCTACGACGCGATTCGCGCGTTTCGTCAACCCGGACTGGGTTGGGGTGTGACGGTGGGAACGCTGGTCCTCGTCGTCAACGCCACGCTGTTGTGGCTGTATTCGTTGAGCTGTCACGCGTGTCGCCACCTCTGCGGTGGTGGGGTGCGTAGTTTCGCCGCTCACCCGATTCGCTACCGATTCTGGAAATTCTTGACGCCGCTTAACGCCAAACACATGAACTTCGCCTGGGCGTCGCTCGTATTCGTGGCCCTCACCGACGTTTACATTCGCTTGGTCGCCACCGGCGCCCTCACTGACTACAAACTGTTTTAGGGCCGAGGAGCACTATGACGAACTCACCGTATGAACATCATGACTACGACGTACTCATCATTGGCGCCGGTGGCGCCGGACTTCGCGCCGCAATTGAAGCCAAGCAGCGCGGCCTACGCGTAGCGCTGATCTGTAAATCGTTGCTCGGCAAAGCTCACACCGTCATGGCCGAAGGCGGCATGGCCGCCGCCATGGGCAACGTGTACTCCGAAGACAACTGGCAGGTGCACTTTCGCGACACCATGCGCGGCGGCAAGATGCTGAATAACTACCGCATGGCCGAGCTGCACGCCAAAGAAGCCCCTGATCGAGTCTGGGAACTCGAGCAGTGGGGAGCACTATTTGACCGCACCAAGGACGGCAAGATCCAACAGCGCGACTTCGGCGGTCATCGCTACGCCCGTCTCGCCCACGTTGGTGACCGAACGGGTCTGGAACTTATTCGCACCCTGCAGCAAAAAGTGGTTTCCATGGGTACGGACGTATTCATGGAATGCAAGGTTCTGCGCCTCGTTCATGACGATCACGGCGCCGTCGCGGGATGCGTTGCGTACTGGCGAGCGAGCGGTGAGTTTGTAACGTTTTCGGCGAAAGCCGTGATCGTGGCAACCGGTGGCGTCGGAAAATC